>JAWVFZ010000132.1:0-9449 GCA_033855555.1 Solirubrobacteraceae bacterium | reverse complement strand
ACCGGCGCGACGCCGATCCAGAACGTCGGCGCCTACGGACAGGACGTGGCGCAGACGATCACCGGCGTGCGCGTGTACGACCGCGAGCGCGGCGTGACGGAGGAGCTGCCCGCGACCGCGCTGGGCTTCGCGTACCGCACGAGCGCGTTGCGCGGCCGCGACCGCCTGATCGTGCTTCAAGTCACCTTCGCGCTGCGCGAATCCAATGTGTCGCGCCCGCTGCGCTACGCAGAGCTGGCGCGCGCCGTCGGCGCCGAGACCGCGCCGCTGGCCGACGTCCGCGAGGCGGTGCTCGCCCTGCGCCGCGGCAAGGGGATGGTCGTCGACGCGGCTGATCCCGATTCCGTGTCGGCAGGATCGTTCTTCACGAACCCGATCCTCGACGCCGGAGCCTTCGAGGCGCTCGCGGCGCGCGCCGGCGAGCCACCGCCCCGGTTTCCGGAGGCCGACGGCCGCGTCAAGACCAGCGCGGCGTGGCTGATCGAGCGCGCTGGCTTCCACCGCGGCGACGGGCGCGGGCGCGTCGGGATCTCCACCAAGCACTCGCTGGCGCTCGTCAACCGCGGCGGCGCGACGACCGCCGAGCTCGTCGGCCTCGCGCGCGAGATCGCGGCCGGCGTACGCGAGCGCTTCGGTGTCGAGCTCCATCCCGAGCCGATCTTCGTGGGGCATTCCTGGTACCCACGCGCCCGCTTCGCGGATCCGGAGGGCCAGCTTTGACCGAGGTCCTCTACTACGCGGTCCCGTTCTTCGTGCTGCTGCTCGTGGTCGAGGCGCTGTCGTTTCGCCACATCCACGATGACCATCTGGTCGGATTCGAGCGGCGCGACACGCGGACGTCCCTGACGATGGGCTTGGGCAACGTCGTCATCAACGTCATCTGGAAGCTCGCGGTCCTCGCGATCTACGCCGGCCTGTACGAGCTCACGCCGTTGCGCCTGGACGCGGACAACCCGCTCACGTGGGTGGCGCTGTTCTTCGCCGACGACCTCGCCTACTACTGGTTCCACCGCGTGTCGCATGAGAACCGCGTGTTCTGGGCAAGCCACGTCGTCCATCACTCCAGCCAGCACTACAACCTCTCGACGGCGCTGCGCCAGACGTGGGTGCCGATGACCTACCTGCCGTTCTGGCTGGCGCTCCCGCTGCTGGGCTTCGCGCCGTGGATGGTGCTGCTCGCGCAGTCCTGGAGCCTGATCTACCAGTTTGGCTTGCACACCGAGCGCATCGGCCGGCTGCCGCGGCCCTTGGAGGCGGTGCTCAACACGCCTTCGCATCACCGCGTGCACCACGGCGCCAACGAGCAGTATCTGGACCGCAACTACGGCGGCATCCTTGTCATCTGGGACCGGCTGTTCGGATCCTTCGAGCCCGAGGGCGAGCGCGTCCGCTACGGCCTGACGACGAACCTGCGCACGTTCAACCCGATGAGCGTCGCGTTTCACGAGTACATCGCGCTGTGGCGCGACGTCCGCGCGGCGCCGGGCTGGCGCGAGCGGGCGGGGCATCTGTGGCATGGTCCGGGCTGGAAGCCCGAGAAGGAGTCGGCATGATCGAGACGATCCGCCTGCACGGCCACGACGTGGTCTACCGGCGCGAGGGCGCCGGGCCCGTGATCCTGCTGATTCACGGCATCACGTCGGGCTCGGCCACATGGGAGCGCGCAATCCGCGGCCTGGCGAAGCACCACACGGTGATCGCGCCGGACCTGCTCGGGCACGGCGCGTCTGCCAAGCCGCGCGGGGACTACTCGCTGGGCTCATTCGCCGCCGGCCTGCGCGACCTGCTGCTCGCGCTGGACATCGAGAGCGCGACGGTGGTCGGCCACTCGCTCGGCGGCGGCGTCGCGATGCAGCTGGCCTACCAGTTTCCCGAGCGCGTCGAGCGTCTCGTGCTGGTCTCCAGCGGCGGCCTCGGCAGGGAGGTCAACCTCGTGCTCCGCGCCGCCTCGCTGCCGGGCTCGGAGATCGTGCTGCCGCTCATCACCGCGCGCTGGATCGCGGCCGCGGGCGGCCTCGTGGGATCGGCGCTGAGCAAGGTGGGGCTCCAGCTCGGCGCCGACCTCGAAGGGCTCTCGCGGGGCTATGCATCGCTTGGCGATCCCGGTGCGCGGCGCGCCTTCGTGCACACCGTGCGCGCGGTGATCGACCCCGCCGGCCAGCGCGTCAACGCGCACGACAGGCTCTACCTGGCGGCCGAGATGCCGTCGCTGATCGTCTGGGGCGCGCGCGACCGGATCATCCCGATGCGCCATGGCGAGGCTGCGCATGCGGCGATGCCCGGCAGCCGCCTGGAGATCCTCGCGCGCGGCGGGCACTTCCCGCACAACGACGACCCCGGCTGGTTCGGCGACGTGCTGACGTCGTTCATGGCCGAGACCCGGCCGGCCACGCACGACGCCGAGCGGATCCGCGCGATGCTGCTGGAGGGATCGGCCTGAAGCACCATCTGGCGTTACGCCGCTTGGCATAACGCTAATCGGCGTAGTGATAGGATGGGGCGATCGTGCCTGACGATCTCAACCCCTTCCGCTACGGCGCGCTCGCGCTCGATGACGCGTTCACCGACCGCGAGGCCGAGCTGGCCGAGCTGGTGGCCGACATCCGCAACGGCCAGGACGTCGTCCTGTTCGCCCCGCGGCGCTACGGAAAGTCCTCGCTGGTGTGGCGGGTCGCGCAGCAGCTCGTGCCTCGCCGCGCCCTGGTGGCGCAGGTCAACCTGATGACCACGCCGACGAAGACGCGGCTGGCCGAGCGCCTGGCGCGCGCGATCCACGAGGAGGTGGCCTCGCCGTTGATTCGTGCAAAGGAGCGCCTGCGGGTCTTCCAGGGGCTGCGCATCCGCCCGACGGTGACGGTGGATCCAGACGACGGATCGCTGTCGTTCTCCTTCGACGCCTCCGCGGCGCCCGAGGATCTCGACGCGACGCTCGAGCACCTGCTGCGGCTCCCCGCCGAGCTGGCGGCGGCGCGCGGGAAGCGCGTGGCGCTCGTGTTCGACGAGTTCCAGGAGGTGACCGACATCGACCGCGGGCTGCCGCGGCTGATGCGCTCGGTGTTCGAGGAGCAGCCCGAGGTGGCGCACGTCTACCTCGGTTCCAAGCGCCACATGATGCGACGGCTCTTCAGCGACGAGAACGAGCCCTTCTGGCGCTCGGCCAAGCAGCTGGAGCTGGGCGTGATCGATCCCGCGAAGTTCGCGCCGTTCCTCGACGAGCGGTTCCGGATGACCGGCCGCACGATCGCGGCCGGCGCCGTCGACCGGCTGCTCGCCATCACGGGCGGCCATCCCTATGCCACACAGGAGCTGGCGTACTTCCTCTGGCAGGAGACGCCGCGCCGGCGCCAGGCGACGGTGGAGCGCCTCGACGTAGCGCTTTCGAAGGTCCTGCGCTCCGAGCATGCGCATTTCTCGCTCGTCTGGGCCGACGCCGCCGGGGGCCAGCGGCAGGTGCTGCAGGCGCTGGCGCGCGAGCCGGGCGCGCCGCTCAGCGGGGAGTACCGCCGCCGCCACGGCCTGCCGGCTCCGTCCTCGGTGCAGAAGGCGCTCGGGGCGCTGGAGCGCGAGGAGCTCGTGGCCCGCGTCGACGGCCAGGTGCGGATCGTCGAGCCGTTCCTGTGCGAGTGGATCGCCGCGCAATGAGCGTCGCGCTGCAGCTCAACGAGGTCGTCAAGTCCTTCGGTGGGCGCAACATCCTGGAGGGCACGTCGCTCGAGGTGCTCGAGGGCGCGCGTGTCGGGCTGATCGGGCCCAATGGCGCGGGCAAGTCGACGCTGCTGCGGATGCTGGCGGGCGAGGAGACGCCGGACGCGGGGACGGTCACCCTGCGGCGCGGCGCGGTCGTCGCGTTCCTGCCTCAGCTCGTGACGGGCGACGAGCGGACCGTGCGCGAGTGGCTCCTCGGCGCGCGCCCGGATCACGCCGCGCGCCTCGCCGAGCTCGATGACGTCGAGCGCCGCCTCGCCGATCCGGCGCTCGCCGAGGACCTGCGCAGGATGGGCCGGCTGCTCGAGCGCCAGGCCGCGCTGGTCGCGGAGGTCGCCGCCGAGGACGTCGAGGGCGAGGGCCTGCGGATCCTGCGCGATCTCGGCCTGCCCGACTCGATCCTCGAGCGCGAGACGCGGCGGCTGAGCGGCGGCCAGGCGAAGCTCGTCGCGCTCGCCGCTTGCCTCGTGCGCCGCCCCGACGTGCTGCTGCTCGACGAGCCCGAGGCGCATCTCGACGTGCGCCGGCGCACGCGCCTGGAGGAGCTGCTGCGGGCGCTGCCCGGCTGCGTGCTGATGGTCAGCCACGACCGCTATCTGCTCGACGAGACCGTCACGGCGATCGCCGAGCTCGACGACGGGCGCATCCGGATGTGGCCGGGGACGTATTCGGCCTACGCGGTCGCGCGCGAGCTTGCGATGGTCCGCCAGCAGCAGGCCTACGTGACCCAGCAGAAGGAGATCGCGCGCCTGGAGGACGCGATCCGGCGCTTCAAGGACCTCGCGCACCGCACCGAGGACAAGCGCTACATCATCCGTGCGCGCAACAAGCAGCGCCAGATCGAGCGCATGGACACGGTGGACCGCCCGGTCTTCGAGCGGCGCAAGATGGGCCTCGCGCTGCGCGCCTCGATGCGCGGTGGCGAGCGCGTCGTCGACCTACGCGACGTCGAGTTCGATCCCGTCCTGACCGGCGTGAATCTGACGATCCTGCGCGGCGAGCGCATCGGGGTGATCGGGCCCAACGGCTCGGGCAAGACGGTGCTCGTCCGGCTGCTGGCCGCCGAGCTGGCGCCGACCGCCGGTGAGCGCTGGGCGGGGCCGTCGATCGCCTTCGACCACCTCACCCAGACCGCGGCCGAGCTGCCGGGCGACCAGACCGCGATGGACGTCGTCCGCGCGGCGCAGCCGATGACCGAGGAGACGGCCGTCCGGCACCTGATGCGGTTCCTCTTCGACTACGAGCAGGTCCGCCGGCCGATCGGGGCGATGTCGGGCGGCGAGCGCACGCGGCTGCGCTGCCTGCTGCTGATGCTCGGCGGCGCGAACTGCCTGCTGCTCGACGAGCCGACCAACCACCTCGACATCGAGTCCGTCGAGGTCCTCGAACACGCGCTCGAGGCCTTTGACGGCACCGTCATCGCGGTCTCGCACGACCGCTACTTCCTGGACCGCATGGCCGACCGCATCGTCGAGGTGCGCGACCTCGAGGTCCGCTCCCACGAGGGCGGCTACAGCGACTGGAGCGAGCGCGCGGTACGCGAGCGCGGGACGTCTCTCTGATCCGGCGCGGTGTGCAGGACGTGGTCGGCGACGGTGCTGGTGATGCCGTGCCAGTAGTGCTCGTTCTTGAAGTGGTGCAGCCGGTGGTTGCGCCAGATCGCCCGGAACGCGCGCGTCTTGGGGCGGTGGGCGGTGTGGATGAGGAAGTGCGTCCACTCGTAGACGCCGATCAGCACGTAGCCGGCGAACGCTGCGGTCACAAGCGCCCGTAGCGGCAGGACGAGCGAGAAGACCGCGAGCACGACCGGCACCGCGATCAGCAGCAGCGCCGCCGCCTCCAGCGGCGCGAGCAGGATCAGGCCCAGGTGGTTGGGGCGCTCGTGGTGCTGGCGGTGCGACGCAGCAGTCGGCAGCTCGACGCTGCGGCCGCGGAAGCGAAACGGCTTGAGGTGCAGCAGGTAGACGTGGATCGCCCATTCGCCGAAGGGGTAGACCGCGAGCATCGCGGCGGCGGCGACGGCGTCGCGCCAGGTGAAGCCGCCGAGCCCGATGCGTAGACCGGCGGCGCCGATGATCGCGGCGGTGATGACCTTCGGCGAGCGGTTGGAACGGAACTCGCGCCAGGCGTGATCGAGCGTCCTGACCTCACGACCCAGGCGAGCTGCAGCCATGGGTCTGAGGATAAAGGGGTCTGACCCTCCGAAAAGGGTCAGACCCCTTCCGGAGGGTTGAGGGTTCAGTCGATCGGGTGGTTGGACCGGAAGATGCCGTCGGGGTCGACGGTGGCCTTCACCTGGCGCAGGCGCGCCAGCGTGTCCTTATCGAAGAAGGAGTCCGCACCGGCGGACTTCTCGACGAAGTTGAGGTACTTGGGGGCGCCGCCGAAGGGCTCCATCGCGGCGTCCATGGCCGCGAGGTCCTCCTCGGCCTTCGCGGCCATCTCGGGCGTCGCCACCAGCGAGGCCGCGAACGAGATGTACTCGGCGTCGAACTTGGCCGCGGCGCCGTGGGAGGCGTCGGGCCGCGCGACGGCGCCGCCGATGTGGCGGATCTCCGCGGTGAGGATCTGCGAGCCGCTGTCGGCGCCGTTGGCCGCGACGAACGCGTCGATGGCCTCGGCCGGCAGCTCGTACATCGCGACGTGGTGCTCGCCATTGCCCGGCACGGGCCCGGGCGGGTCCATGTGCAGGTGGATGAGCGCCTCCGTCGGGATGATCCCGAACGTGTCGATCGCCGGCTCGAGCGCGCGCAGGCTCTTGACGACCTCGTCGCCTGAGGCCTGGTCGCCGACATGGATCACCTCGATCATCGCGAAGTCCTTGGCGCGGACGAAGTCCGGGATGTCCGGCAGGTCCGGCACGCGAAGGATGCGGCCGACGCTGGTGGTGCGGTCATCGACGTTCGCCGTCATCTCACGCCAGGCGTGGAGGGCCTCGGAGGCGCGTTCGATCGGGAAGAACGCCGCGCCCGCGTAGACCGTCGGGAGGTCGATCAGCTCGAGCTCCAGCGCCGTGATGACGCCGAACGCGCCGCCGCCGCCGCGGATCGCCCAGTAGAGGTCGCTGTTCTGCGACCGGTCGGCGCGCACGAGCGCGCCGTCGGCGGTCACGACGTCAGCCGCGAGGATGCGGTTGGCGCCAAGGCCGTAGCGGCGCGCGAGCCAGCTGAGGCCGCCGCCGAGCGAGTAGCCGACGACGCCGACGTCATGCGACGAGCCGGCCAGCGCGGCGAGGCCGTGCTCGCCGGCGGGGCCGACGACGTCGCCCCACTGGGCGCCGGCCTCGACACGCGCGATGCGAGCCGCGGCGTCGATCTCGACGCCGCGCATCTCGTGGGTCTTGATCAGGAGCGTGTCGCTCAGATCACCGAGCGGGGACGCGTTGTGGCCGGTTCCCTGAGCGGCGACCCGGAGGCCTTCGCGCTTGGCATAGAGGACGGCGGCGACGACCTGATCGGCGTCGCGCGGCACCGCGATCGCGGCGGGGCGCTGATCGATGGTGAGGTTCCAGGCTGGGCGGACCTCGTCGTAGCGCGCTTCGCCGGGGCGCACGATCTCGAGCGAGGTGAGGGTCACGGGGTTCATGGCGAGGACAGTAGGTCCGGCCTCCGTACCATTCATCCGCTGTTCGGGCGATCGTTGGTCCCCCTTGAGGATGATCGTGCCGTCCTCCTGGCGGCGGACCGCAGGTTTCACATCGCGTTCACGTTGTGGCATGCATGCGCCGCGTCCTGATCGCTCTCGTGCTGCTCGCCGCCGTCCCGTCCGCGGCGGCTGGCGACCCGCTCTCGCACGGCGTCACGCAGGTGACCCGTGACGTGTCCAACGCATGTCGCTATGCGGGCGCGTGCAGCGACGACATTGCCGCCTACGAGCGCAGCGACGTCCACCGCTCGCTGACGTTCCAGTACGCGCTGGCAGGCGACGTGCCGCTGGGCGACGCGCCCTGGATCGGCACCCACAACTCCTTCAATAGCGCGACCGAGATGGGTCCGACGGTGTCGGACTCGGACCCCAACCAGCAGCTTTCGCTCACCGACCAGCTGCGCGTGGACGTCCGCTCGCTGGAGCTCGACGTCCACTGGTTCCCGGACCGCCCGACCGTCTGCCACGCCCAAGGGGACTTCACCGGCTGCTCGATCGAGGGAACGCTGGGGGTGCGGCTGGCCCGGATCGAAACGTGGCTGGCGGACCATCCCGAGCAGGTGGTCCTGCTCTACCTCGAAGACCATCTCGGCGATGCCGCCCACCACGACGCGGCCGCGAAGATGATCGAGGACACGATCGGGCCGCGGGTCTATCGGCCGGTGGCGGGCGGCTGTCGTGAGCTGCCGCTCACGCTGACGCGCAACGCCGTCCGTGCCGCGGGCAAGCAGGTCCTGATCGTCGGCGGCTGCGGCGCGGGCGCGGCCTACCAGGGGCTTGCCTTCAACTGGAGCCAGCACGTGGAGACCCGGCCGGTCGGCTTCGCCGGGCCACCGACCTGCGGGCCGGATTTCCCGCGCGCGACGTGGGACGCGACGATCGTGCGCTACTTCGAGGACTCGACGTGGCTGACCGACGGGGCCTCCGCTGTGGGTCAGTCGACGCGCGACGACGGACTCACGCCGGCGACGACCGCCGCGCTCGTGCGCTGCGGGGTCGACCTGCTCGGCTTCGACCAGCTCCTGCCCGACGACGGGCGCCTGGCCGCCGCGGTCTGGAGCTGGGCGCCGGGCGAGCCGCGGCTCGGCGGCGGCCGGCGCTGCGTGGTCCAGCGCCCGTCCGACGGGCGCTGGGAGGCGCGGCGCTGCAGCACGAAGCTCGGCGCAGCGGCGCCGACGCCGCATACCGGCTACGAGAACGAGCAGCTGCGCGTCGCCTCCGGCGGCAAGCCGGTGCTGCTGGCGCTGCGGCTCAGCGCGCGGGCCCGGCGGCGATAGCCGCGCGGACCTCGTCGATGCGCGGCTGGTTGGAGAAGCCGGTCAGGCACCAGGTCGCGCCCGCCTCGGCCCACGGTGCCAGGTCGGTCCCGGCCTCGTTGGTCACGACGATGTCGAACGGCGGCGGCGGGACCTCGGCGCGCAGCTCCGCAAGCGCCTCGGGGCCCGGGAGGTCGATCGGGAAGAGGCCGTCGAAGCGCGCCGCGCGCCGGACCGGCTTGCGGTTGGGCCAGCGGGCGGCCAGCCAGATCGGGATGCGGTGCGCGGGCGCCGGCTTGAACCCGCCGTTCCAGTAGCGCTGCAGCTCGGCGAGCCCGTCGTCGAGGAGCACGGCGCGCTTCTTCGGCTCGGCCTCCTCGCCGAAGCTCGAGAACTCGCCGCTGTTGTCCGAGCCGAGGCCCGCGCCGAACACGAGCCGGCCGCCGCTGAGGATGTCGAGCGTCGCGGTCTCGCGCGCCAGCTTGTGAACGCGGCGCCGCGGCGGCGGCGTGATCAGCGGGCCGATGAGCACGCGCTCGGTGGCGACCGCGATCGCCGCCATCGAGATCCACGGATCGAGGATCGCCTCGACCGGTGCGCGGTAGTCGACGTGGTCCCACAGGAAGAAGCCGTCGAACCCGGCGGCCTCCGCGTCGCGTGCGAGCTCGGCGAGGAGGCGCGGGTCCGCCAGCTCGTCGAAGGGAGCGACGAAGATGCCGCGCTTCACGTCAGGCGCTCTCGACCTGTGCCTGCAGCCGGCGCATCCCGGTTAGCCAGCGGTCGGGGTCGGTCGCCTTGCGGCGCAGGAACTCGCCGACCTCCGGGTGGGGGAGGACGAGGAAG
>JAWVFZ010000131.1:0-4627 GCA_033855555.1 Solirubrobacteraceae bacterium | reverse complement strand
CGGGATTGGCGCGGGTTGCTTGCATTGAGGGAGTAGGGAGCCGGCGGTGTGGTGTTCTGGGCCGGATCTTCGTCGCATATCGACGAACATCCGGCCCAGATCGCGCTTGGCGAGCGCATAGGTAACGAACATCCCGATAGGCGGAACCTTCGTTACTCAAGCGGCCCGGCAGTCGCGCTCGAGCCACTTCCTTTCCCTCGATGCCAGCAGCCAACGCCGGCCCCGACACGCACGACCCGCGCTGCGCACCACTGACGCAAATCGCCCAAAGCGGCGATATGTGGCAATGAAAGACTTGACCCCTCCGGGTGACGTGGGCCCTCGAACTCGCGTATAGCGCGCACAAACGGGCCCAGGTCCCCGCCGCTTGTCGCCCAAGGCAGCGATATGGGCCGGATCGTGTTCCCACCGCCCTACAGCAGCGAGCGCCAGTAGCCGATCATCGTGCGCTCGTAGGCGATGCCCGCCTCCAGCGTGCGGATCGGGCCGGGGGGTGCGTCGGTTGCCTTCTGGAGGTCGGCGTGGAGCGCTTCGTAGCCGGCGAGGCGCTCCTCGTGGGCGGCGATCTGGCGGCTGGCCACGGCGCTCATGTCGGCGCCGTAGAAGACCTGCAGCAGCGCCATGTCACGCAGTTCCGGCAGCGTGCCGTGGGGCGTGGCGAGCCACGCGTCGAGCGCCGCCTCGCCCTTGTCGGTCAGCGAGAAGAGCCGTCGCCGGCGGCCGCCCTCCTCGCGCTGTTCGGTGACGTACCCGCCCCTGGCCAGGCGCGGTGGCTCGGCGTAGAGCTGGGAATGGGGGAGCGTCCAGAAGTACCCGACGGACACGGCGTGCGCGCGCTTGAGGTCATACGGCGTGCACGGTTCGCCGATGGCGCGCATCAGCCCGAGGACCATGAACGAGGTGGGAGTGAGGGTGGGTTCGGTTGACAATAGTCTGAATCGGACGGTACGCTACGAAGCATGACGACTGTAGCGGCGGACGCAACGCTTGGCTTCACCGACCTCGACGAGGAGGTGGTGCTCGACGACCTGGACGTCACCGGGGAGCTTCCCGCCTGGCTCGGAGGGAGCCTGCTGCGCACGGGGCCGGCGCGCTGGGATCTGGGCGAGCAGACCGTCAGCCACTGGTTCGACGGCCTGGCGATGCTGCACCGCTTCACGATCGCCTCCGGTCGCGTCTCCTATGCCAACCGCTTCCTGCGCTCGAAGGCCTTCGAGGCCGCCCAGGGCGGCAAGCTCGGCTTCAGCGAGTTCGCGACCGACCCGTGCCGCAGCGCGTTCAGGCGCGTCGCCTCGCTGTTCGACCCGGCGCTCACCGACAACGGCGCCGTGAACGTCGCTCGAGTCATGGGCAAGTGGGTCGCGCTCACCGAGACGCCGCTTCCGGTCGCCTTCGATCCCGAGACGCTCGAGACCCTCGGCGTGGTCGACCCGCCGCCGGTGACGATCGGGCTGGCCCATCCCCACGGGGACGGCGCGACGGCGATCAGCGTCGGCGTACATCTCAAGGGCCGGCCCGCCTATCGGGTGACGGCCGACAACCGCGTCGTAGCGAACATCCCCGTCTCGCGCCCGGGGTACCTCCACTCGTTCGCGATGACC
Organism: Solirubrobacteraceae bacterium; assembly: GCA_033855555.1. Classification (GTDB taxonomy): domain Bacteria; phylum Actinomycetota; class Thermoleophilia; order Solirubrobacterales; family Solirubrobacteraceae; genus AC-49. The sequence goes on along the minus strand of JAWVFZ010000131.1, from coordinate 3,026 downwards.
GAGCGCTTCGCCGTGATCACCGAGCATCCATTCAGCGTCAACCCGCTGAAGCTCGCACTGGGGAACCGGCCGTTCATCGAGAACTACCGCTGGGATCCCGAGCAGGGGACGCGCTTCATCGTGATCGACCGGCGCACCGGCGAGCACGTCGGCGACTGGCGCACGGACGCGTTCTTCACCTTCCATCACGTCAACGCGTTCGAGGACGGCGACGACATCGTCACCGACCTGCTCGCCTACGCCGACCCGGAGATCATCCCCGCGCTCGGGCTGGCGCGGATGCGGGCCGGGGAGCCGGTGCCGGCGGCGCACCTGCGGCGCTTCCGCCTGCTGCCCGGCGGCGCCGTCGAGGACAGCCGGCTCTCCGACATGCCCATCGAGCTGCCGCGGATCGACTACGGCCGCGTCAACGGGCGCCCGTATCGCTATGTCTGGGGAGGAAGCGCCCAAGGGACGTTCTACGACACGATCGTGAAGATCGACGTCACCACGGGCGAGCACCTGTCATGGAGCGAGGGCTTCCCCGGGGAGCCGGTGTTCGTGGGCCGGCCCGGGCGCACGGAGGAGGACGACGGGGTCCTTCTGACCGTCGTGCTGGAGCCCGAGCGCGGCGCGTCTTCGCTGGTCGTCCTCGACGCGGCGACGCTCCAGCTGCGGGCGCGCGCCGGCGTTCCCCATCACGTGCCGTTCGGGTTCCACGGGCAGTTCGCCCGCGCGTAGCTCAGCCCGCGTGCTTCGGGCAGGACCGCGCCTGCAGCCGGTCTGTCGTCAGCATCAGCCGCCCGAGGGCCACCCAGGCGGCGCCGTAGTAGGTCGGATGGGCGCGCTGTAGCGCGGCGGCGGCGTCCAGCAGCCGGCGCGAGGCGGTGTGGTCGCCGGCTGCCGACGCCGCGCCGGCCGCGCCCACGAGTGCCACGGGATGGTGGGTGCCGCCGGCAGGACGGCCGTCGAGCTCGTGCTCGACGACGATCGTGTCGGCCGGATGCCCGCGGAAGACAGGCCAGGCGCGGGCGGCGATCTGGCGGCCGGCGGGATCAGGGTCGGTCGCGAGGCGCACGAGCGTTCGCGGCGCGTCGAAGGTGAAATGGCCAGGTCCGGCGTCGCCGCCGGCCGCGGCGGCAGCCGTCGCGGTCCCGGTGGCGGACGCGACCGTCGCCCAGTCCGGCGGCAGCGGCTGTGCGAGCGCGCCGATCACGCGGCGCCCGTCACGGGCCATCTCGGAAAAGCGCCCGTCGCCGCTGGCCCGGGCGAGCCCCACGAGGGTCTGCGGGTCCAGGTAGCTGGGGTTCACCACAGTGCGCGGCCCGCCCACCGCCCACGGGCCCGCGGCGAGCACCAGCCCGCCGGCGGGGCGGCCCGTCTCGTGGGCGAGGACCGCGCGGCCGAGGCGCACGGCGGCAGCACGCAGGCTGGGCCGGCGCAAGCTGCACGAGGCGACGAGCAACGCGCGCGCGGCGTCGAGGTCGGCGTCGGCTGCGGACTCGGGATCCTGGACCGCTCCGTTGGCCCAATGGAAGCTCAGCAGGCCATCCGGGCGCATGAGGTTTGCCCGGGTCCAGCGCCAGATCCGGTCGAATCGCACGCCGTCGGCGACCGCTGCGGCGGCGAGCATCCCGTAGGCCTGACCCTCGCTGACGGTGTCACCGCCTTGGTCGCGGCGCACCACGCGGCCGTCGGGGTCCGTGTAGCCGTCGAGGAACGCGTACGCGGCGTTGCGCGCCGCCCGGTCGGGGCTCGGGGCGCGGCTCGCGGGCTGGGCCGCCTGGCCGCAGGCGGAGACCGCGGCAGCCACGAGTAGCGTGGTCATCGTCCTGCGGATCGTGACGTGGATCGACACCACCCAATCCCTTCCCCACGCTGACGCAGTGTCGAACCTAAGCCCTTCCTAAAACGGCTGCTAGAATTGACGTGATGGCGACGCGATCCGGGGATGAGCTCAACGAGCTCGAGAGTCGCCAAGAGCCCCGGCTCGTGAAGGCTCTCGAGATGGTCGCACCCGGCACGGCACTGCGTGAGGGGATCGACAACATCGTCCACGCCAAGACCGGCGGCCTCATCCTGATCGGCGAGCCCGAGGACGTGTCGTTCCTGTTCTCGGGTGGCATCAAGCTCGACGTCGACTACACGCCAGCGCTGCTCTACCAGGTGGCAAAGATGGACGGGGCGATCACGCTGAACGCCAACTCGACGAAGATCGTGATGGCCAACGTGCAGCTGATGCCGGACCCGACGATCCTCTCGCTGGAGACGGGCACGCGCCACCGCACCGCCGAGCGCGTGTCCAAGCAGACCGACGCGCTGGTGATCGCCGTCTCCCAGCGCCGCGAGGTCGTCTCCCTGTACGTGGACGGCGCCAAGTACATCCTCGAGGACATCCCCGTGGTGCTCGCCAAGGCCAACCAGGCCCTCGCGACCCTCGACAAGTACCGCACGCGCCTGGACCAGGTCTCGACTCGCCTCACCGCCCTGGAGTTCGAGGGTGGCGCGACGCTCCACGACGTGCTGACCGTGCTGCAGCGCTCGGAGCTCGTCACGCGCATGGCCGTCGAGATCGAGCGCTACATCGTCGAGCTCGGCACCGAGGGCCGGCTCATCGAGATGCAGCTCGAGGAGACCATGGTCGGCACCGCCGCCGACAAGGCCGCGCTCATCCACGACTACTTGGCCGAGGATTCCGACGAGCCGTTCGCGGCCGCGCTCGATCAGCTCGGCCGCCTGCCCCACCAGGACCTGCTCGACTTCGGGCGCCTGGCGGAGATGGTCGGCTACGACCGAAAGCTCAACACGCTCGACTATCCGGTGTCGCCCCGCGGCTATCGGATCCTCGGGCGGATCCCGCGCCTCCCCAAGCTGGTCGTCTCGCACATCGTGAAGCAATTCGGTGGGCTCGACGAGCTGCTTGCGGCCACCGACGCCGAGTTGGAAGGCGTCGAGGGCGTCGGGGAGATCAGGGCAAAAGAGATTCGCGAGGGCCTGCGCCGCTTGCAGGAGATCAACCTCGTGGATCGCTACCTGCAGACCTAGCA
>JAWVFZ010000130.1:0-8177 GCA_033855555.1 Solirubrobacteraceae bacterium | reverse complement strand
ACCCGACCGCCACCACCGCGACGGCGAACCCGTACTCGATGATGAGGTCCCAGCCGATGATCCACGCGACAAGCTCGCCGAGCGTGGCGTAGCTGTAGCTGTAGGCCGAGCCCGAGACCGGGATCGCGGAGGCGAGCTCCGCGTAGCTCAGTGCGCTGAACAGGCACGTGACGCCAGCCACGACGAACGAGATGACGATCGCGGGCCCGGACTTGCCGATCGCCTCCCCGATGATCACGAAGATGCCAGTGCCGATGATCGCGCCGATGCCCAGCGCGGTCAGGTCCAGCGCGCCGACGGCGCGCCGCAGCCCGGAGTTCTCGGAGGCGTCCTCCGCCAGCGCCTCCATAGACTTGCGGGCGAAAATCCCCTGTTGAACCTGCGCTCCTGCCGCCATCTCACAGGGATTCCCGCTTGACGGCCCCGGTATTCCGCCGGTTCGCCGAAGCTCCGTCCGAACCGCTCGCTACGCTCGTGGGTCCCTTATGCCGCCTTTCAAGCTCGACCCGATTTTCACTCCGACAGCGGATCAGCCCAAGGCGATCGACAAGATCGCCGCAGCCGTCAACGCCAACGACCGCTTCGTCACCCTGCTCGGCGCCACCGGCACCGGCAAGACGATGACGATGGCCGCCTCGATCGAGCGCCTGCAACGCCCGGCGCTCGTCATGGCCCACAACAAGACGCTCGCCGCGCAGCTCTGCAACGAGTTCCGGATGTTCTTCCCGGACAACGCGGTCGAGTACTTCGTCTCCTACTACGACTACTACCAGCCCGAGGCCTACGTCCCCTCGAAGGACCTCTACATCGAGAAGGACTCGGCGATCAACCAGGAGATCGATCGCCTGCGCCACGCTGCGACCGCGGCGCTGTTCGCGCGGCGCGACGTGATCATCGTGGCGTCGGTGTCCGCGATCTTCGGCATGGGCTCGCCGGAGACCTACGACCGCAACGTGGTGATCCTCCAGCGTGGCGGCGAGGTGGATCGCGACGCACTGCTGCGCAAGCTGGTCTCGGTTCAGTACACCCGCAACGACGTCGCGCTTGGGCGGGGCAACTTCCGCGTGCGCGGCGAGTCGCTCGAGGTCTTCCCCGCCTATGCCGAGTCGGCCTACCGCGCGACGCTGTTCGGCGACGAGGTCGAGCGCCTGCAGCACTTCGACCCGCTCACCGGCGAGCTCATCGAGGACGACCTCGAGCACGTCGCGATCTGGCCGGCCACGCACTACAACGTCAAGGACGGGACGATCGAAGCGTCGGTGGCGGAGATCGGGCGCGAGCTCAACGAGCGCACAGCCGAGCTCGAGGCCGAGGGCAAGCTGCTGGAGTCCCACCGCCTGCGCCAGCGCACCCAGTACGACATGGAGATGCTGCGCGAGATGGGCTTTTGCAACGGCATCGAGAACTACTCGCGGATCCTCGACGGCCGCAACCCCGGCGACCGGCCGTACTGCCTGATCGACTACTTCCCCAACGACTTCGTCTGCTTCCTCGACGAGTCCCACCAGACCGTGCCGCAGCTCGGCGGCATGTACGAGGGCGATCGCTCGCGCAAGCAGACGCTGATCGACTACGGGTTCCGGTTGCCCAGCGCGCTGGACAACCGGCCGCAGAAGTTCGACGAGTTCCTGGCGATCACGCCCCAGGTCGTGTTCGTGTCGGCGACGCCCGGCGAGTTCGAGCGCGGGAACTCGGGCGAGGTCATCGAGCAGATCGTCCGCCCGACCGGAATCATCGATCCGGCCGTCGAGGTCCGCGAGACGCACAACCAGATCGACGACCTCATGAACGAGGTCCGCAAGCGCGTCGACAAGGACGAGCGCGTGCTGGTCACGACGCTCACGAAGAAGATGAGCGAGGACCTCACCGACTACCTGCTCGAGATGGGCTTCAAGGTCCGCTACCTGCACTCCGAGGTCGACACGCTGGAGCGCATCCAGATCATCCGCGACCTACGCCTGGGCGAGTACGACGTGCTGGTCGGCGTGAACCTCCTGCGCGAGGGCCTCGACCTGCCCGAGGTGTCGCTCGTGGCGATCCTCGACGCCGACAAGGAGGGCTTCCTGCGCGGCGAGACCTCCCTGATCCAGACGATCGGGCGCGCCGCCCGCAACGTCGATGGCACCGTGCTGATGTACGCCGACAAGGAGACCGACGCGATGCGCAAGGCGATCGCGGAGACCGACCGCCGCCGCGCGATCCAGCTCGCCTACAACGAGGAGCACGGAATCACCGCCGCGACGATCGTCAAGGGCATCAGCGACATCGCCGAGTTCCTCACGGCCGAGGGCAAGACGCCAAAGGGCAAGCGCCGGGGCGAGCGCCGCCGCAAGGCCAAGACCGGCGAGATGTCCCTGAGCGAGATGGAGAAGACCATCGTCGAGCTCGAGGAGGAGATGCTCGCGGCGGCCGAGGACCTGCGCTTCGAATATGCGGCCCGGCTCCGCGACGAGATCCGCGAGCTGCGGCGGGAGCTGCGGGAGATCACGGAGTACGAGGCGCCTGCCTGAGTCTGTTCGTTGTCGCGTGCGGTTTTGGTCGGCCCGGTGCGGGAGTTCGTGGTCGGCCCGGTCGTGACTGTCGGGGGTCCTCGCCAGCCTCGCATCCGTGAGTCGGTGGCCGTGGCATTTCGCCCATGCCCTGACCGCGGCCCTCGTACTACGAACTATTCGTAGTGAGAGGGCCCACGCCGGGACGCCGGACCCGCGGGCAGACTGTGACCATGGAGGTTGGCCGGGCGGACATGGAGGCAAAGGCGCAGCGGGTTCTCGAAACGAGGGAGGTCCCGTTGCCGCCGGCGGGATCGGTCGAGACCGGCGTGGGGTATCCGCTCGCCGTCGATGTCGACGGCGATCTTGCTGCGGTCTCGTTTGCAGTGCTCGACATGTATCCGGACATCCAGCCTGGGATGTGGTGCGTCGCGTTGATCTATCGGCGACGTGAAAACGGGTGGGTCGAGGCCAGCGAGCATGACAACACGACCACCCCGCGGCCATTCGAGCGGCCCTTGGCGGCCGAGAACGACGTCGCCGGCTGGATCGACTGGCACTCGAACAGCGGGGTGGGCTGGAGTGAGGAACACGGCGAGATGCATTCGTACTTCGGCATCGCACCGGTGACGACAGCCCGGCTGACGGTCACTCCGGCAGCCGGCAGCGAGCGGGACATCCGCATCACCTCGTTCAACGGCGCGTACGTCGTTGCCGTGGCCGGGTCCGAGTCGACGCTCACCGGTTACTCGCCGGAAGGCTCCCGGCTGGGGGCGTTTTCGTACCAGGGAAGCGGGGGTCCAGGCAGCTAGCCTGCGCGACGTGGCCACCTGGGACGACGTGCGCCGGATCGCACTTGCGCTGCCCGAGACCAGCGAGGACGTGTCGCGCGGCCTGCGCCATTGGAACGTGCGCGGCAAGGGGTTCGTATGGGAGCGGCCGCTGCGCCGTTCGGATCTCGAGGCGCTCGGCGATGCCGCGCCAGACGGGCCGATCCTCGGTGCGCGCGTCGAGCACCTCGTGGCGAAGGAGGCGCTGCTCGCCGACGACTCCGGCGTGTTCTTCACGACGCCGCACTTCGACGGCTACCCGGCGATCCTCGTGCGCCTGGATGCGATCGATGTCGGGGGGCTCGACGAGGTGATCGTGGAGGCGTGGCTCGCACGCGCGCCGAAGCGCCTGGTCAGGGAATACCTCATCCGTTGACCTCGGGATCCGCCGCAAGCGCCTCCCGCACCAGCGCCACGTAGTCGCCCTCGCTGCCGGCCGGGAATGCCAAGCCGTCGCCCGGGCCCTTCATCGCGAGGATCGTGCCCGCGTCGGGATACTGGACGAGCTCGGGGAACCGCATCGTCGAGATCACGAGGTAGCGAGCGGGGGCTGAGGACGTGTTCCGGACCCGGTGGGCGCCATCCGGACCGGCCCGGAAGGCGACGACGGCGCCGCGGGCGACCTCTTGCGGGCCGGCGGGCGTGCGGAGCTCGAGCGTGCCGTCGAGGACGATCAGGAGCTCCTCGTTGGCGTGGTGGACGTGGTAGGGCGCGGCCTGACCGCCCGGATCGAGCTCATAGAGCGTGCAGCCGAGGTCGGAGGCGCCGGCTGCGTTGGCGAGGCGCGTGCCGCGGACAGGCCCGAACTCCCGTTCCCAGGGACCTGGCTCGAAGACGTTCGGATCGTTGGACATCGCTGCATTTTTGCGCTCGGCTTGCAATCGAGCGAGCCTCAGTACGGCGAGCCCGGGCTCATGGGCGCCGGCGTCGTCGTCGGCGCCGCGGCAGCGCCCGCGTTCGCAGGCACCACGTGCCATGTGCCGCCGAAGGCCGTGATCCCGTCGCCCTTGGCCTGGCCCTTGGCGCTGTCGCCTGAGAAGCGGTAGAGCGGGAGGCCGCGCAGGGTGACCTGGAACTTCCCGTCGGGGCGCTTGAAGACGGCGAGCTTGCCGTTCACGCCGTTGCCGGCCCGGACCTTTGTCGAACGCGACTTGACGGTCAGTGGCGGCCAGGCGCCGACGCAGGCGGTGCTCGTGCAGAGCAGATGGGACGTCGTGTCGCCCTGAAGGCGATACAGCGTCCTGCCCTTGGCGTCGACGACGATGGTCTTGCCGACGGCGGCGTTCTTCGAGGCCTTGACGGTCGGCGCGGAGGTCTTGGCGTTGGCGACCACGCCGATGGCGGCGACGGCGACCACGACGGTGGCTGTGGCGAGTGGAAGTCTCATACCTCCCAGGACGCCGTGCAGCCGCACGACCTTCCCCGCCCGACTAGGGTGGCACGGTGGACAGCAACCGCGCCAACGAGCTCGATCAGGAGGCAGTGCGGACGCTCGAGCTCCTGCGGGCCCAGGAACTCGTCAGCGTCGCCGAGCTGCGGGCCATCGGCGTCCCGCAGCCCGCGCAGGCGCTCTACGCACTGCAACTGGCCGGCTGGCCGGTCCGCCGCAGCGGCAACCGCTGGCGCCTCGCGGCAGACGACGAACAGCCCCCGCCGCGCCCGGCGCCCACGCCGCGCGTGCGCATCATCTGATCTCGACGACCACGCGCTCGGGGTCGAAGGCGAGCAGGTCTGCGATGCCGAACGCCTCGTGGCGCGGGTACTCGTAGGACCAGGCCGCGTCCTCGACGCCGGCGACGGTCCAGTAGTGCGCCTCGCCCTTGTAGGGACAGTGGGTCTGCTTCGAGGCGGGCTCGATCGCGGCGTCGATGTCGCGCCGCGCGATGTACGCGCGCGGCGGCAGACCGGTCTCGAAGAGAAGGACGGCGCGGTCGGTGTCGACGAGGACCTGGTCGTCGTGCAGGATCCGGACGCGCCGTGAGCTCGGCAGGACGTCGATGCGATGGAACGGGTCGCGCACGTGGCCGACGACGCGCTCGTCCTCGACCAGCCAGGTGTCGACGGCGTCGGGGAAGAGGGCCGCGTGACCGGCAAGCCACGACGCCTCGTCCAGCGGCTGCTCGTAGCCCCAGAGTGCGTTCTCGCGACCCGCGACCGTCCAGTAGCTCGCGTCGCCCTTGAACGGGCAGTGGCTCGTGTGGTCGGTCGGCTCCAGCGCATCGGCTGCGTAGTCCTCGATCGGCGCGTAGATGCGCGGCGGGATTCCGCTCTCGTACAGGAGCTTGGCGCGGGTCGTGTCGAGGACCGTGACGCCGTCGATCACCGCGCGAACGCGCGGGAGGAAGTCGGTGAAGTAGATGCGGTTCGCCGGCGCGGCGCCGTCGAGGTCGAAGTTGAACGCGCCCGCGGGCTCGCGCGTAAGAGGGCCGGAACCGAGGGAGAGCGACATACCCCGAGGCTAGCAATGTCGTTGCGCGCGCAACCACGGCTCGTGGCATCCTGCTGCCCCATGGCTCGCGTCAACATCTCAGATCCCGAGTTCACCTACGACCCCGCCGACCCCGAGGGCTACAGGGGCGGCATGTTCAGGCTGGGCCCGCAGTTGGGCGCCAAGGACACCGGTACGACCGTGTACGAGCTACCGCCCGGACAGTCGCTCTGCCCATACCACTACGAGTACGGCGAGGAGGAGTGGATGCTCGTGCTCCAGGGCCGGCCGATGCTGCGCACGCCTGAGGGCAGCGAGGAGATGGCGCCGATGGACATCGCGTTCTTCCCGAAGGGCCCGGCCGGAGCTCACCAGGTCATCAACCAGAGCGACGAGCCCGTCCGGTTCCTGATGTGGTCGACCATCGTGCTACCGACCGCCACGGCATACCCGGACAGCGACAAGGTCGGTGTCTGGACGGGTGACAAGGGCGAGGACCTGATGGCCGTGCGGTCGAGCAACGTCGACTACTACCACGGGGAGGACGGGCCGCCCAAGCAGTGACCCTAGACTTCGTTTCGTGGCCTTCGAGCGCGCGAGCGGGATGCACGAGGAGCGCCGGGCGAGGCGTGGCGCGCCGCTGGCGAGCGGCACGCTCGCTTGCCCGTCCTGTGATGCGCCCGTGGCACTGACCGGCGGCCCGATCTCGCCCGCGGCACCGCTGGACTGCCCGTTCTGCAGCCGCGCGGGCCTGGTGCGCGACTTCCTGTCGCTCGGTGAGCCGTCGCGTCCCGCGCGCGTCGTGGTCCGCGTCGTGCAGTGAACGACGCCCTGCTGGCCTGGTACGGGCGCGAGCGGCGCGACCTGCCCTGGCGGCGCACGACGGACCCCTACGCGATCCTCGTCGCCGAGGTCATGCTCCAGCAGACCCAGGTCGCCCGCGTCGTCCCGCGCTACGAGGCCTGGCTGAAGCGTTGGCCCACCGCCGCCGCGCTCGCGGCTGCGCCGGTTTCGGAGGTGCTGTCCGAATGGGTCGGCCTCGGCTACAACCGCCGCGCGCTGCGGTTGCGCGAGGCGTGCGCGGTCATCGCTGCGCGCGGCTGGCCGGAGGATCTGACCGAGCTGCCCGGAGTGGGCCCGTACACCGCGGCCGCAGTCGGCGCCTTCGCCTTCGGTCGCGACACCGTTGCGCTGGACACGAACGTGAGGCGTCTCTTCTCGCGCCTGAACTGCGAGCTGGAGCCGCGGCCGGGGGAGGGGCCGCTGTTCAACCAGGCGACGATGGAGCTTGGCGCGCTGGTGTGCCGGGCGCGGGCGCCGCGCTGCGCCTCGTGCCCGTTCGAAGCGATCTGCCCGTGGGAGGGCGACGCCGAGCGCGTCCCCATTGCGCGGCCGCGTTTCGAGGACACCGATCGCTGGGTGCGCGGACGCGTCGTCGCGGCGCTCGCGGCCGGCGCCGCGCTGCCTGAGATCGCGCCCGAGCGGCTCGCCCGGGCGCTTGACGGCCTGGTGCGCGACGGGCTCGTCGAACGCGACGGTGCACTGGTGCGACTGCCCGGCTGAAGCGGATACCCTCCGGCTATGGCGCTGGATCGACAGAGCATCGAGAGGACGGACTTCCCGGTCAGCCGGCGTGGCTATGACCAAGCGGCGGTCGACGCGCATCTGGCGCGTGTCGCCTCCGACGTCGAATCGAGCGGCGCCCCGCTGGCGTCGTCGGCTGCGACACAGGTCCAGGCGATCGTCGAGGCTGCTGAGAACAGCGCCGCCGCGATCAAGCGCGAGGCGCAGGCCGAGGCCGATCGCATCCGCAGCGAGGCGCAGGGCGGCAGCAGCGAGCACGTCTCCAAGGTGCAGGACGCCAGCGCGCGCATGCTCGAGCGCATCGACGCGATGGAGAGCGAGCTGGCGGCGATGGCCGAATCGCTGCGCGCCGGCGCCAAGCGGCTCATGGACGACCTTGCCGCGCTGCAGAGCGACGCCGGCGATCTGCCCGCGGGCAGCAAGCCTCCCGCTGCGCCGGTGCCGCCGCCGGCCACCCCAAAGACCGCACGCGCGCCGAAGGCGGCGCCTGTGGTGAACGAGCGCCCGCCCGCCCCGCCCTCCCCGCCGCCGGCCCAGCAAGCCCCGCCTGTCCCGCCGGCCGCCGCCAACGGCGACGCCGAGGGCGCGCGGCTGATCGCGCTGAACATGGCGCTCAACGGGGAGCCGCGCGAGGAGACGGACCGCTACCTGGCTGAGAACTTCGATCTGGGCGACCGCGGCGCGTTGCTCGATGAGGTCTACGAGAGCGTCGAGGGCTAGTTGTAGTTCCTAGACGAGGCCCGGCGGCCTTTGCGCAGCCACCCAGAGGTGAGACTGCGGGGCCCACGCCAGGTTCGCTGCGGTCAGCCGGGCCAGCTGCCAGCCGAAGCCGCGCACGCGGCCTTC
>JAWVFZ010000129.1:0-8751 GCA_033855555.1 Solirubrobacteraceae bacterium | reverse complement strand
GCCTCGAACTCGCGCGCCGCCTCCTCGTAGCGCTGGGCGCGGAACAGCGCGCGGCCAAGCGCCTCGCGGATGGAATCCTTGTCGGGCTCGAGCTCGCGCGCGCGGCTCAGTGGGACGGTCGCCGCATGAAAGTCGCCTTCCTCCAGAAGGCGCTTCCCGTTGCAGAAGAGCTCGTAGACGTCGGCCACGACTTCGAGTGTAGGACACGCGGCGGGAGTGCCCACCAGCCTCGGATCCGCCCCAGCGGACCCAGCCCGGCTGCGAGCTCGCGGCGCAATGCGGAGCGCTGGGCGCGCGACGGAGGCGGCGCGTCTTCCCCGGCGTAGCGGTGTGCGCGCACGGCCTGCAGGTAGCCGACGGCAGCGTCAGTGCCGCCCAGGACCGTTTCCAGCCGCGCGAGCGTCATGTCATTCGGCGGCGTCCGCCCCGATCGGCGCAATGCCCGGACGAGCTCGACCAGATCTGGATCCACAGGCGGCGCGTCCGCGCGCCCCTTGCGCTCCAGCCTGATGAGGCTCAGGGCCAGGAGCGCCCCTGCCAGGCCGATCAGCGCCGGCAGTCGCCACGGCGACCCGCCGCCGTTGTCCGCGCGGCCCGCCGCATGCGGATCCGAGACCCGGTCGCCGATGCCGCCCTTGTCGCTGGCATCCCCCGCTGCGGCGCTCGGGACGCTCTCCGAGCTCGCCTGCGAGCGCGGCGGCGCGATCGACGGCGTCGGGTCGAACGGCACCCAGCCGTACACCGGGAAGTACGCCTCGACCCATGAGTGCGCATCGAGATCGCGGATCACGTACTCCCTGCGCTTGCGGTCGTAGGAGCCTGGCGCGAAGCCCGACGCGACGCGGGCGGGCACGCCGCCCATGCGCAGCAGCAGCGCCATCGCACCGCTGAACTGCTGGCAGTAGCCGATGCGGTTGCCGAACAGGAACGTCTCGAGCGGGATCCGCGTCAGCGGCGGCGACTCCGAGTACAGCGCGTCCGCCTGGACTCGCCGCTGGACCCTGCGTACAAAGTCGTATGGCGAGATGGACTGCGCGGCCAGACGCTGAGCGAGCGCGTAGCTGCGGGCGTAGCCCGAGGCGCGCAGGAGGCGCGCGCCGGTTCGGTCCGGCGTGCCGTCGGGCAGCAGCGTGAGCGGCGGTCCGTGCTGTCCGAACTCCGGAAACACGAGTTGGGCGGCATACCGGCGCGAGACGGCGCCCGTGAACGGGTTGCGCACCGGCGGCCCGCCCACGGCGGCCGGCAGGTCCATCGTCAGCGAGTCACCGGTGAAGTTCGGGTAGTGCGTCCCGGCCGCGTTCAGCTGGGCCTGGCTCGGGCGGGGCGTGTAGACCACCGCGCGGTAAGAGTCTCCCGGGCCGAGCGCCTTGCCGCCGGTGATGAACGTGCCGGGTGACTCCATGACCCTCACCTTCTGGGTTCCGGAGATCTCGCGGGCGGTCCCGGCGGTGACGTACTCATAGGACCGCAGGCTGCGAAACACCACCGTGATCGTCTGGGTCCACTGGGGATAGCCCGACGCCATCTCAGTGTCCCTCGCCCGCGGGTTCAGCACGCCCTGCTGGCGCCACCGGACACCGTCGAAGCGGGTCAGGTTCACCGCCTTCCAGTAGCTGGGGGTCTGGGCCTTGATCCGCAGGACCTCGCGCCCGTCGCGCGGCCAGTTCAGCGGCCCGTAGCGGTGCGTCCAGTCGAAGGAGTCGCCCGATTTGGGGCCGAGATGGTCCGCGAGATGCTGGGGATCCAGCAGCGCCCGCGCACCGTCCAGCCGCGGCGCGATCACCAGCCCGCCGGTGAGTGCCAGGGAGCCGAGCAGTGCGGCGATCCACGTCTGGTCGCGCTGGAACTGCTCGGCCCACAACAGCCCCGCCAGCAGCAGTGCGAAGACGGCGCCGGACAGGAACGGATGCGAGATGTTGCGCTCGACCACCGGCACCGCGTAGATCACGCCGAGGGGGACCGCCGCCAGCGTCGGGGGGCTCACGCCCGCGCGCGGCCAGACCGCGGCGGCCGCCGCGAGCACCAGCAGGGCGCCGGCGCCGGCCAGGATCACGATGCGCACCCATTCGTCGGCGCCCTGGTAGGGCACGATCGTGTCGGGCAGCGAGCCGACCCCCTGGTTCACCCCGGCCGCGAGCTCGCCCCACGCTGCGGGCACCAGCAGCCGCGCGCCGACGCCCGCCGCCTCGAGCACGATCGCCAACGCCACCAGGACCGCAAGCACGCAGGCGCCGTGGCGCAGCACCGGGCGCCGGATGCCCGCGGCGGCGAGCATCGCCGCTCCGACGCCCGTTGCGGCGAGCGCCATCAGCAGCCCGCGGCCCCCACCCGAGGGCGCCACCAGGTCCGACCCCCAGCCCGACGCCACGAACGCACCGAGCAACGCGAATGCCGCGAGGCGCACGAGCCCGGGTTCCGCCGGCGCCACGAGCCGCGGCACAGCTGGACCCGCCACGCGAGCGGCGGCGGGCAGCGGTCGCGAGGTCAGGGTCTGACCCACAGCACCGCGGGGCGGTCGCGAGGTCAGGGTCTGACCCACAGCACCGCGGGGCGGTCGCGAGGTCATAAGGCCACCACGCTCGTGGCATGGGGCGCGCGCGAGCCCGACAGCTCATAGCCATGGCAGCCGGCGACGGAGAACGCTGGTCGCCTGCCGGCGAGCTCACCGGGGATGACGAGGATCCGACCCCCGCCCGGGGCGCTGGTCAGTGCCCGCGGCGGACGGTGGATGCGCCGCGCCGCCACGTAGAGCACCGGCCCGCGCCGCGAGGCCAGCGCGCCCAATGACGGGCGCATCGTTCCCTCCACGAGCGCAAGGCGCGCGTGGGCGTGCGGCCAGCCGCCGAGCGTCGGCTCGAGGATCACGGGGCGCCGGTCGCCGGGCAGCAGCAGCGCACAGCCGCCGGCGCGGGCCAGGTGAACGGCGAGCGACGCCGCGGCGCGCACCGCTGCGTCGACGTCCTCCTCGCTCGCCGCCCCCCGCGGGTCGAGCAGGACGAGCGCACGCGTGTCGGACTCCGGTCGCAGCTGGCGCTCCATCAGCCCCTGCCCGCGCGCCACCGACGGCCAGTAGATGCGCGATGCCGGCGTACCCTGCCGAAGCTGGCGGACGCCGTCGAGATCGACCTCCGCCGCGATACGCGGGCGGGCTCGCCCGGCCCCGGCGATCCCGGCGCCGTCACCGCCGGACGGGATGGCGCGCACGGGCTCGATCCGTGGAAGCACGAGCAGCTCGGCGTCCTGGCCGCGCGACGCCGCGACGCGCACGGCCAGCCCGAACGGATCGCGCACGACCACCCGCGGGGCGCGCAGGTGCTTGCGCCCGCGGCGCTCGAAGCGCGCATTGATGCGGATGCGCGTCGTGCGCCGTCCGGCGCCAAGCGGCGCGGCGGCGGGCAGCAGCGAATCCTCGATCACCCCGGTCGGCAGCGTCAGACGCCCGCCCCTCACGGTGATCACGATCGGGACCGCCTCGTCCTCCAACGCGCGGCGTGCGCCGACCGTGCGCGTGATGGTCACCCCGCGCGCTCCTGAGATGACCCACGCGCTGGTCGCGCCGGCGAGTAGGAGGAAGGCGACGCCCGGCACGTACAGCGGCTCGGCGTCGAACAGGGCCGCGGCGCCGACGAACGCTGCGCCGAGGAGGCTCGTCGAGAGCGCGCCGCGCACCGCGCGCCTCAGAGCGCCGGCGTCGCCGCCAGCGCGTCGGCCACCACCCGCTCTCCCGTCTCCTCCGTGGATTCGGGGGCGAGCACGATGCGGTGCGACAGCACGAGCTGTGCCAGCGCCTGCACGTCGTCGGGCAGCGCGTGGTCGCGGCCATCCAGCAGCGCGTGGGCCTTCGCGGCCCGCAGCAGCATCAGCCCCGCACGCGGGCTGGCGCCGAGCTCCACGCGCGGGTCGTCGCGCGTTTGCTGCAGCAGCGAGACGACGTAGGCGCGCAAGGCGTCGGTCACCTTGATCCGCGTCGCCGCATCCTGGGCGCTGAGCAGGTCGGCTGCGGATGCGACTGGAGCGAGGCTCTCGACGCGATCGCCCGACGCGTGGGCGGCGAGCATGTCGACCTCGGCACGCGGGCTCGGATAGCCCATCGACACGCGCGCCATGAAGCGGTCGACCTGGGCCTCCGGCAGCGGATAGGTGCCCTCGAACTCGATCGGGTTCTGCGTTGCCAACACGATGAACGGCCGCGCGAGCTCGTGCGAATGCACGTCGACGGTGACGTGCCCCTCCTGCATGCACTCCAGCAGACCTGACTGCGTCTTCGGGCTGGCGCGGTTGATCTCGTCGACCAGGACGACGTTCGCGAAGATCGGGCCGGGGCGAAACTCGAAGCGCGACTCGCGGACGTTGAAGACGTTCGTTCCCACGACGTCCGCGGGCAGCAGGTCGGCTGTGCACTGGACCCGCGCGAACTGCAGGTCCAGCGCACGCGAGAGCGCCCGGGCCAGCGTGGTCTTGCCGACGCCCGGGAGGTCCTCGATGAGGATGTGGCCCTCGGCGACGATGCAGACGAGGATGTCGTCGAGGAGGTCCTTGCGCACCTGGACGGCGCTGCCCACGGCCCCCGCCAGCTGGCGCGCCATCGCACGGGCACCATCGAGCTCTGCGTTGGCGACCGATTCGGTCTGCTCGGTCACGAGGCGACTTTCGCGCGCAGCGCAACCACCGCGTCGCAAATCGCGCGAGCGACCTCGGCCTTGGAGGACCGTTCGACGACCTGATCGCCACCCGCGGTCACGATCGTCACCTCGTTGTGGTCGGCGTCGAATCCGATATCGGGGCGCGAGATGTCGTTGACGACGACTGCGTCGAGACGCTTGCGCTCGAGCTTGCCGCGCCCGTGGGCGACGGCGTCCGCGCCGTGCTCGGCCGCAAACCCGACCAGCACCTGTCCCGCCCGCCGCTTGGCCGCCAGGGCGCTGAGGACGTCCGGGGTCGGCTCGAGCGCGAGCTCCAGCCCGTGGCGGCCCTCCTTCTTCAGCTTCGTGTCCGCCGGCTCAGCCGGGCGGAAGTCGGCCACAGCGGCGGCCATGAACAGGACGTCGGCTGCGCCGAACTCCGCCTCGCAGGCCACGAGCAGCTCGGCCGCGCTGGCGACGTCGAGATAGCGAACGCGCGGATTGCGGGCGAGGCCGACGTTCGCCGCGACGACGGTCACATCGGCGCCGCGCGCCGCCGCCTCGTCTGCCAGCGCGAAGCCCATCCGGCCGGAGCTGCGGTTGCCGACGTAGCGCACCGAGTCGATCGGCTCGCGGGTGCCGCCGGCGGTCACGAGGACCTTCAGGCCGTCCCACGGCCGCGAGCCCGAGGGCACGACTGCCTCGACGGCGGCCAGCAGGTCGGCCGGCTCGGCGAGGCGCCCAACGCCCCACTCGTGCTTGGAGCCCAGCGCGCCCACACCGGGCTCGAGAATCGTGATCCCGCGAGCCCGCAGCAGCTCGACGTTCGCCTGCGTCGCGGGGTTCTCGTACATGGCGTTGTTCATCGCGGGCGCCACCAGCACCGGACAGGTCGCCGCGAGCGCGGCGCTGGTCAGCAGGTTGTCGGCGAGCCCGTGGGCGAGCTTCGCGATCGTGTTGGCGCTGGCCGGAGCGACGAGGAATGCGTCGGCGTTGCGCACCAGCTCGAGATGACTCAGCGGGTCGTGGTCCGGCGGCGCCTGATCGGGGAACGCCCCGCGTGCCGGGTCGCGCTCGAACTCGTCGACGAGCACCGGGGCGCCGGTCAGGCCCGCGAACGAGGCCCGACCGACGAACCGCTCGCTGGCGGGCGTCTGAACCACCCGGACGCTGTGCCCCGCCTTCGTCGCGAGGCGCACGACCTCCAGCGCCTTGTACGCCGCAATCCCGCCGCTGACTCCGAGCAGGACGCGCGCCATCGGTGTGTCCTAGCGGTACTGGTACTTGATCTTGCCCGCGGCGACTTCCTCGAGCGCGATCGTCAGATAGTTCTTGGAACCGGTGTCGACCATCGGCGGCGGGAACTCGTCGAACGTTCCCTCACCGAGGTTGTGGTAGTAGGAGTTGATCTGCCGGGCGCGCTTGGCGGCGACCACGACGGAGGCGTAGTTCGAGTCCACGTTCTCCAGCAGCTTGTCGATGCGAGGTGAAATCACCGTGCAGAGTCTACGGCACTCGTGACGATGTCCACGAGCGTCGCAACGGCCGTGTCGAGGCGGTCGTTGCGGACGCGGAACTGGAACTCGCCGGCGGCGGCGAGCTCCTCCTCCGCGACCGCCATCCGCCGGGCGATCGCGTCGGCGTCGTCGGTGCCCCGGCCGATGAGGCGCTGGCGCAGCGCCTCGCGGTCGGGCGGCTCGATGAAGATCTGCACTGCGTCGGGCAGCGCCTCGCGCACCTGACGCGCGCCCTGCACTTCGATTTCCAGGACCACCGGCCGACCTTGGGCGAGGTGACGGTCCAGCTCGGATCTCAACGTCCCGTAACGGCGGCCCGAATACTCGGCCCACTCGACGAACGCGCCCTCGTCGACCGCGCGGGCGAACTCCTCGTCGGAGAGGAAGTGGTAGTCGACGCCGTCCCGCTCCCCAGGGCGCGGCGCGCGCGTCGTCGCGCTGACCGAGAGCGCGAGCTCGGGAACGCGCTCGCGCAGGAGCCGGATCAGCGTGCCCTTGCCGACGCCCGAGGGACCGGTGATCACGAAGACGCGCGCCATCGCGGCGATCCTAAGCGGCGGCGTGCGACAAATCTGCGCCCTAGCGGCGCAACATCGAGACGAGCTCGGTGCGCTGACGCTCCGAGAGCCCGCCGATCGTCTTCGACGGCGAGATGCGGCACTGGGTCAGCACCTTGTTGGCCTTGACGCGCCCGTACTTCGGGACCGCCAGCAGCATGTCGAAGACCTTCGCCGTCTCCAGGTAGGAAGGCGGCTTGAGCAGCAGTTGGTGGATCGAAACCTTGCCGGCCTTGAGGTCGCGCTTGAGCTTGGCGCGGGCCGTGCGAATCCGGTTCGCGCGCTCCAGCGCGTCCATGCGCTGGTTCAGGGAACGCTCGGGCGCCGCCGAGGCCTTGGGGGGCATGTCTGTTGCCGACGGCACGGCGGGAGAAGATACAGGCTCATGAGGCTGGGGCAAGGCGAAACCCGCTAATTCACCTGAAGCTCGACCTGAGCTGGACGCTTCTTCAGTGTGGTCGAGTGTTTTCTCGGCGTTTGCGGGGATTTTGCGTGCCCGCGAGAACCCATTACCAGAGGACCCCCACGTTCAGCCAAGCGGATTGGCGCTCTTTGCGGCCTTTTCGCCCAATTCCTCCGCGATCCTCGTACCTGCGGCGGGGTCCCGGAAGCTCTCCGTGCCGACCGCCACGAGCGTCGCCCCCGCAAGGAGCAGATCGTGAGCGTGGGAGCCTGTCTGGACCCCGCCCATGCCGACGATCGGCACCGTGACGCGCTCCGCGACCGCGGCGACCTGCGCGAGCGCGACGTTGCGGATGGCCGGCCCACTCAGCCCGCCCGTTCGGCCGCCGAGCCATGGCCGCCCATCGGGGCCGAGCGCCATCGCACGAAGGGTGTTGATCAGCGACACCGCATCGGCACCTCCGGCCTCGGCGGCGAGCGCGCACGCCGGCACGTCGCCGGTGTTCGGCGTCAGCTTGACGATGATCGGCTTGCTCGTCCGCGGCCGGACGAGTGCGACGACGCGTTCGAGCTCTGCCGGGACCGCGCCGATGTCCAGGCCGGTCTCGACATTGGGGCACGAGACGTTGAGCTCCAGCGCCGCGATCTCGTCGCGTTCGTCGCAGGTGGCGGCGAGCTCGCCGAGCTCCTGCCCCGTCGCGCCCATGATGTTCGTGATCAGCGGGACGGGCAGCTGCGCGAGCTCTGGCAGGTCGTGGGCGAGGTAGCCCTCGAGGCCCTTGTTGGGCAGCCCGATCGAGTTGATCATGCCCGCGGGCGTCTCCCACAGCCGCGGGGGCGCGTTGCCCGCCCGTGGCTGGAGCGTGATCGTCTTGGAGACGAACGCGCTGAACGGGAACCGCTCCAGCAGCGCGTCGCCGAAGGCACGGCGCGCGGCGATCGCGTCGAACGTCCCCGAGCCGTTGACGACCGGGTGCGCGAGCTCGATGCCGCAGAACTCGATCAATGCGCCGGCACCTCCGCAAGGTCCGCAGCGGCGAAGACCGGGCCGTCCACGCACACCCGCGCGTAGCCGCCGGCCGCCAGCGGGGTCACGCAGCCGAAGCAGGCGCCGAAGCCGCAGGCCATCCCCGACTCGAGCGCCAGCTGGGCCGGGACCCCCAGCGCGCGGATCGCCTCGAGCATCGCGGGCGGTCCGCAGGCGAGCAGCTCGACGTCTGACAGGTCGGCCGGCAGCAGGTCGGTGACGAGACCGTGGTGTCCAACCGAGCCGTCGTCGGTCGCGACCTCGGCGTCGGCGAAGAGCTGGGCGGCAGCGGCGTGCTGGGCGTCGCGGAAGCCCAGCAGCACGAGTGGGTCGGCCAGCGTGTCCGCGAGCGCCGCCAGCGGAGCGACGCCGACGCCTCCGCCGACGAGCACGGGGCGGCGCTCGCTCGGCCGCCAGCCCGCCCCGAGCGGGCCCATGAGCCAGACCTCGTCCTCGCGCTCAAGCTCCATCAGGCGATTGGTCCCCGGGCCCACGTCGTCGAAGAGGAAGGAGAGGCGCCCGGAGCGGGCGCGCAGCACGCTGAACGCCCGCGGCAGGAAGGGCCGCTCCTCTGCACCACCGCCCCAGCGGTCGACCGCGGCCAGCATGTAGAACTGCCCCGGCTG
>JAWVFZ010000128.1:0-3733 GCA_033855555.1 Solirubrobacteraceae bacterium | reverse complement strand
AAGCCGTGCCCGAAGAGCAGCAGGTTGCCGGGGGCGATGCCGTCCCGGACCTCCTCCTCCCACACCTGGCGGTGCAGCTCGTCGGGCACGAGCATCTGCACGAGGTCGCCGCGGCTTGCCGCCTCGGCGACCGGCAGCACCTCGAGCCCGCCGTCGCGCGCCTGCTGCACGGAGTCCGATCCTTCGCGGAGGCCTACGACCACGTTGACCCCGGAGTCCTTGAGGTTCAGCGCGTGGGCGTGACCCTGCGAGCCGAAGCCGATGATCGCGACGGTCTTGCCGTCGAGGAGAGTGAGGTCTGCGTCGTCGTCGTAGTACATGCGGAGGCGGACACTATCTTCTCAAACCCGCCTCAAGTAGCCTCGCCGCTCCAGGGCATGGAGGCGCTGGTCTTCGGAGGAACGCACCATGCAGGTCCGATCCGTCGTGCCGCGTCGTGCACTGGCCGGCTGTCTGCTCGTCACGCTCGCGCTCAGCGCCTGCGGCGGGAGTGACAACACCACCGCCGCCCGCTCCCAGCCACAGCGCATGAGCGTGACCGCACGCGACTTCGCTCTGAAGATCGACGGCTCCCCCTCGCTGCGGCCCGGTCCCGTCACGATCACGGCGCGCAACACGGGCAAGCAGGCGCACGGGCTCGTGCTCGTCAAGCTCAGCGACGGCGTCGACACGCCGGCGCTCGTCAAGGCCCTGACGACCACCCCCGGCAAGCTGGGCGAGATGCTGACCTACGTGGGCGGCACGACCACGCTCCCGCGCGGCTCCTACTGGCAGGGCACCACCAGCTTCGATCCCGGCAGCTACGCCATGCTCGACGTCGGCGTCGCCAAGAGCGGGCGGCTCAACTTCACCCGCAGCGGCGAGGTCCTGGGCTTCACCGTGGAGGGCAAGCCCGTGCGCACCGCGAGCGCACGGCCCGACGCCGAGGTCTCGCTTTACGACTACGGCATCGACGTGCCAAAGGTCATTCCCGCCAGCGGCCGGATTCGCGTGAACAACACGGGCCTCGACGACCATCAACTGATCGTGCAGCCGGTCGCCAGCGCAGCCGAAGCGAAGCGACTGATCGCCGACATCAAGGCGGGCAGGTCGGCGCACCTGACAGCGCGACCGGTCGAGATCCTCGCGCCGACCACGGGGGCGACGTCCACGACGGTGCGCTACGCGCTCGCCAAGGGCGCCTACGTCGCGTACTGCCGGTACGCGACCGCGCGGAGCGGCGGGCGGGCACATGCGAGCCTCGGGATGGTCGCGGCGTTTGCGGTGACGGGCTAGGCCGACGCCGCTGCGACCAGCGTCCGCCCCGGCAGCTCGACGCCGCCGTCCTCGCGCATGAAGGGCTCGAGGCGTTCGTCCAGGGTGTCGCGGAAGCGTGTGTGGTCGGCCGGCGAGAGCGCTCGCAGCAGTGCGGAGCCCGTCGGCGACAGGTCGGAGAACGTCTCGAAGACCGTGTCGCGCGACGGGTAATGGAAGCGCAGGTCGATCGCCTCGACCTCGACGTCGGCGAAGCCCGCGGCGCCGAGGAGCTCCTCGATGCGGCCGGGCTCGGCGAAGGCGAACGGTCCTGGCTCGCCACCCGGAGACGGTTCGGACAGCCCGAGATCGACCAGCGTCGTGGGCGCGAGAATCATGTGGGGGTTGTGCTCAGGCCCCGCCCACGCGGCCAGCGCCACACGCCCGCCGGGACGCAGCACGCGGCGGGTCTCGCGCAGCGAGGTCTCGGGATCGAGCATCAGCATGTAGCCCCAGCGGCAGAGCACCGCGTCGACGGTCGCCGTGCTGAGGTCGATCCACTCGCCCTCCATCGCCTTGAACTCGGCGTTGGTCACGCCGAGCTCCTCCGCGCGGCGCTTGGCCGCCCCGATCATCGCCTCCGAGGCGTCGGTGCTGATCAGCCGGCCGCCGGGCTGCACGAGCTCGGCTGCCATGAGCCCCGTGTCCCCCGGTCCGGCGGCAAGCTCGAGGACGGTGTGGCCCGGTTGGAGGTCCACGTGGTCGACGAGCCATGCCGAGACGACGGCGGTCGTGGCCTGGAAGGCGTCGCGGCGGCGCTCCCACCCGGCGGCGGCGCCGTCCCAGCGTTCGCGCGACAGCGCGCGGTATTCGTCGGGGTCCACCCGGCGAACGCTACTTCAGCGTGAATCGGATCCGCGCGGGCTTGGAGACATTGCCGCCCTGGTCGACGGCGTAGGCGCTGAGCTCGTAGGTGCCCTTGCGCAGCCGGACGCCGCTCTTGACCTTGTAGGTCCAGATGCCCTGCTGCACGCTCACGCGGATGACCACGGGCTTCGCGCACGCGACGGTCTTGAAGGAGCGCTTGCCGTCGAAGAACCTGCATTTCGAGCCCTTCGTCACCTGCCGCAGGGTGAGCCCGACCAGCGCGACGCCGTGGTTGTCGGCGGCCGAGCCGAAGAACCTGATCGGCGCGAGCTTGCCCTTGCTGGTGCGCAACCGCAGCTTGGCGCGGTTCTTCGGGGAGACGATGCGAACGGTGGGCGCGACGCCGTCGGCGACGACCGCGCTGACCGGATCGCTCGGCGTCCCGGCCAGGCCCTGGACATCGGTTGCCGTGACCCTCGCCGCGTAGGTGCCGGGGTTGGCGTAGACGTGCGTCGCCATCGGAGAGGTCGAATCGATCGAGCTCCCGTCGCCGAAGTCGAAGTGGTAGCTCGCGATGCCGCCGCCGGAGGCTGCTTCGGGGTCGGCCGATGCGGATGCGTCGAAGCTGACCGCGGCGGGCTGGCGGACCGCGGCGGGCGTGGCGAGCCGCCCGACGGGCCGCTGGTTGACGAACTCGTCGGCGCCGAGGTCGCTGGCGGCGCCCGCGACACGCGGCTGGCCGTCGACATCGGTGTCGGACTCGCCGCCGACGGCGGGCCCGCCCTGGTCGATCACGGGCGCGTCGGCCCGCAGGTGGAAGTTCCGCGCTCCGGCGTTGACGAAGAAGTCCGTCGTCGACGAGTCGGAGTTCGTCACCGTGACGGTCGCGGTGTTCGCGACCAGGCACCCGCAATTCGTCGCCGTCTTTGCGCCGCGAACGATCGAGCGGTCGACGGTTACCGCGATGCTGCCGGTGGGTGAGAGCCCGCCGTTCGCCGTCGCTTCGGCCGCGACGGCCTTCGCGGCGCCCGCGAGGGTCGCGTGGATGAGCCGCGCATCGACATTGCCGACCGCGACACCCGGAAGGGAGTTCGAGGTCGTCGAGTGCAGCGAGGCGGCGTTCGCGCCGCCGCTCAGGACCGATGAGTCCACGACGAGTTGCTTGGCCCCGGCGGTGGTGGACTGCGCCTGCACCCCGTCGGAGCTCGCGCCCATCGCCTCCACGGCCGAGCGGACGATCCTGTTGGCCGGCGTGTCGCCGCCGGCGAGCGTGATGCCCGGGCCCTGGCCCGCACCGGAGACGACCAGGCTGTCGCTGACGACCAGGCTGTTGGCCAGGCCGCCGGCGACCGCGGGCTGGATCTGGCCCGTCGCGGCGACCGCGTTGACGATCAGCGCGTGGGCGATCGTGGTGGTGCCGCCGGCGGGCGTGCCGTCCACCTGGACCACCGGGGCATCGACGGTCCCCAGGGTGCGCGTGAGGACCACGCCGTCGAGCACGAGGTCGTGCGCCTGGCTGAGGACCACCGCGCCGCCGCCCGCTGCGCTGGCGGCCGAGATGCCCGTGATCGTCACCCCGTCGTGAGTGACCTTGAACACCGGAGTGCCGGCGGCGCCCGTCGCCGTCGTGACC
>JAWVFZ010000127.1:0-18280 GCA_033855555.1 Solirubrobacteraceae bacterium | reverse complement strand
ATGCCGGCTGGGCGGCGTCGGCGCGGCCGAGGAGCGAGCGGGCGTGGGCACGCGCGGCCTCCAGCCGCTGTCGCCGGCGTGTCACCAGCGCTCCCGTCAGGACCCCCGCCGCGCCGCGACGACGGGCAGCGTGCGCAGGAGCAACTTGACGTCGCTCCACAGCGACCAGTCCGTGACGTAGAGGTAGTCGAGCTTGACCATCTCCTGGAAGGGGATCGCGTTGCGCCCCATCACCTGCCAGGGACCGGTCAGGCCCGGCGTGAGGTCCAGGCGCGTGCGATGCCAGCCGATCACGTGGTCGTTCTCGGCGGGGACGAGCGGCCGTGGCCCGACGAGGCTCATCTCGCCGCGCAGGACATTCCAGAGCTGGGGCAGCTCGTCGACGCTCGCGCACCGCAGGAGCCGCCCGATCGGCGTGACGCGCGGGTCGTCGGCGATCTTGAACATCGCGCCGCCCTCCATCTCGTTGAGATGGGCGAGCTCGTCCTGCATGCCGTCGGCGCCGTCGACCATCGTGCGGAACTTCCACATCAGGAACTCGCGGTTGGCGCGGCCGACGCGCGGCTGTCGGAAGAACACCGGCCCGGGCGAGGTCAGCTTGATCGCCAGCGCCACGACGGCGAACAGCGGCGAGAGGATGAGCAGGCCGAGCCCGGCGGCGGTGATGTCCATGGTCCGCTTGAGGGCCAGCGTCGAGGTGGTGCGCGTGAGCCCGCGGATGCCCATCAGCGTCATCCCCTCCACCTGGTCGATGTCGACGCTCGAGCCGATGACCTCGAAGAGCCGTGGCACCACGCTGATCTTCAGCCGCAGCCGCTTGGAGATCCGGATGACGTCGAGCAGGTGCTCGTGCTGGGCGCTCGTGAAGGCGATGATCACGCGCTCGACGTCGGCCTCGCGGCAGATGCGCCCGAACTCCGAGATCTCGCCGAGACATCGCACGT
Organism: Solirubrobacteraceae bacterium; assembly: GCA_033855555.1. Classification (GTDB taxonomy): domain Bacteria; phylum Actinomycetota; class Thermoleophilia; order Solirubrobacterales; family Solirubrobacteraceae; genus AC-49. The sequence continues at coordinate 17,336 of JAWVFZ010000127.1, read as the reverse complement.
CGCCCATCGCGGCGGCATACAGCCCATCGTGGTCGGCGTCGACGTAGCCGACGAGCTCGTTGCCGTGCTCGGGATGGCCCTCGATCTTGCGCGCCACGAGCGCGGCGACCTGACCGGCGCCGACGATCAGCACCCGTTCGGGCGTCGTGCGGTGGCGCACCACGGCGCGCGCCGCGTAGCGCAGCGCGGGCGTCAGCACCAGCGCGGCGAGCCACCAGACGATGACCTGCGTGCGGTGCATGGTCACGCCCGGGATCAACGGTCCGAGCAGGAACGCCAGCGCTGTCCCGAGCGAGAGCGAATGGAAGAGGCCGGGCAGCTCGTTGAGGGTGGAGCGGTGGACCAGGTTCGCATCGCGATCGTAGAGGCGCAGCGACTTGTTGAGGACGACCCAGAGCGGAAGCGCGATCAGCAGCACGGCGTCGTCCGACGCCGGGTTGGGCGGCGGCGCCACGAGCCACAGGACGCCGTACGCGCCCAGCAGCGCGAGGACGTCGGCGAGCGCGAGCGCGCGGCGGCGCATCGAGTCGCGGCGCGGCGTTTCGACGTTGGCGGCATGCAGGACGTGGCCGGGGTCCGGCTCCAACGTCGGCATGAGCTCGGCGACCGGCGCCTGCGGCACGCGTTCCAGCCGCCGGACGGCGTCGCCGCCGCCGCCGTCGTGTCGCATCACGTCGCCCGCGACCGTGATTTCACTCATTCCCTACCCCTGCCCTCCGTGGTTCGGGAACGCCGCTGCCAGACGACGAATCCCCCTGCCGCCGGGCACCCTTGCAAACGCGCGCGCCGTTGTCCATTTCGAACTGTGGGCTACAACGTCAGCGCGCGACGAAACCTGCGGGCAGCGACTGGCGCGGGTTGAGCGCCAGCGATCGCGCCATCTGGGCCTGCGCGCCGGGGCGCCGGCCGAGCGCGAGCAGCACCCGCGCCCACTCGCGCCGCACGACCCAGTCGCGCGCCTCCAGGCGCGCCGCGCGGGCATAGGCGTCGGCCGCTTGCGTGAAGCGGCGCGCGCCGGCCAGCGCGCGTGCGCGCAGCAGCGCGGCGCGGGCGGCGGCGGGACGGCGCGTGGCCTTCGCGGCCTCCGCAGCGGCCGCCTCGTAGCGCCCCGCCGCACCGAGTTGCGCGGCGCGGCGGACCTGCGCTTCGTCGGCGCGCGCGAGCAGGAGCCAGCCGGCGAGCAGGAGGCAGAGCGCGGCCGGGACGAACCTGCGTACGGTCGTCATGGCCCGCAGTATGGTGGCCGCGATGCAGCTCGGCGCCAGGGGCTCGGTGGCGGTCTCCGCCGTTGCTGCAACGGCCGCGCTGGGCGTCGTCGGAGCGCTTGCGTTCGATGCGGGCGGCTACTTCCCGACGTCCTACCTGACCGGCGGCGCGGTCGCCCTCGGGGCGCTCGGGGCGTTGCTGATCGTGTACCTCCCGCGCTTTGCGCTCTCGACCCATGCGCTGCTGGGAATGGGGACGCTCGCGGCGCTGGCTGCGTGGACGGGGCTCTCGGCGGCCTGGTCGCCGGCGCCCGACGCCGCATTGGACGACCTTCAGCGCGACCTGCTGTACGTGGCGCTCTTCGGGCTCGGCCTGGTCGCCGCCGGGTCGGGGCGCCACGCGGCGCTCCTCGGGCGCGTCGTGCTGGCCGTGATCGTCGTGATCGCGGGCGCGGGGCTCCTGAGCCGGCTCGCGCCGGGGGTCGTGCACGGCGACCCGCCCGTGCCCGGCCTGACCGGCAACCGCCTCGCCTATCCGCTGAGCTACTGGAACGCGTTCGGAGCGCTGGCGGGGGTCGGCGTCGTGCTCGCCGCGGGGCTCGGGTCCGACCCGCGCGCAGCGGTGGCGCTGCGCGCGCTGTGCGGCGCGGCGGTCGTGCCGCTGGCCGTTGCCGTCTACCTCAGCCTCAGCCGCGGGACCTGGCTGGCGCTCATGGTCGGCGCCGTCGTGCTCCTCGTGCTCGGCGCCCACCGCGGCTCGCTGCTGCTGACCGTCGGCGTCGCCGGCGGCGCTGCGGCGGTTGCGATCGTGCGCCTGCGCTCCTATCCGCAGCTCGTCGACGGTGCGGGCGGCGCAGGCCACAACGCCTACCTGGGGCAGCTCGCGCTGCTGACCACCGCCGCCGGCGCGGTGATCGCCGTCATTGCCGCCGGCCGCGCCTCGCCCAACCTGATGCAGGCGCTGCGCACGGTCGTGCGGCCGCTGCTGCTGGCGGCGGCGGCACTGGTCGTCCTGGTCGCGCTCGTCGCCTACGTCGCGAAGGCCGACGCAGTCGAGGGGCGCGCCGATCGCGGCCTGCGCGCGACGGGCGACTTCATCTCGCGCCAGTGGCAGGACTTCCTGCGCCCCACGACCGGGGTGCAGGAGGGCAAGGCGCGCCTGACGACGGCGAAGGGCACGCGCTCGGACCTCTACCGCGTCGCCTTCGACGGCTTCGAGGCGCATCCGCTGCGCGGCGACGGCGCGGGCGGGTTCACCGTGCGCTGGATGCAGGACCGCCGCGTCTACGAAGCCGTGCGCGACGCCCATTCGCTGGAGCTCGAGACGCTCGGCGAGCTCGGCGCCGTCGGCGGCCTGCTGCTGCTGGGCTTCCTCGGGACGCTGATCTGGGCTGCGGTGCGCTCGCGCGTACGCCGCGCGGCGCTGCCGCGGGCGCACGCGGCCGCCGTGGGCGCGGCCTGCTCGGTCTGGGTCGCGCATTCCGCCGTGGACTGGGACTGGCAGATGCCCGCGCTGACCGGCTGCGTGCTCGTTCTGGCGGCGACGCTCTACCCCGTCGGCACGGTGCGCCGCAGGCGCAGCGCAAGCGTTGATGCGACCGGCGTGGCGGCGCGCGCGGGCTGATACCTTCGCCACCGCTACGCGCCTGGGGAAGGGGACGGAACACCATATGGGCGAGGCACCTCGGTACGCGACGCTGCGGGACTACCTCCGCGTCTTGCGGGAGCAGCGGCTCCTCATCATCGTCATCGCAGCAGTCTTCGCGGGGGCCGCGCTGTTCCTCGCCGAGCGCCAGGATCCGGTCTACGAGGCCGAGGCGTCGGTGCAGTTCCTCGACACGAACGCCGACACCGGCTTCCTCGGCGCGGCGCTGCCGCCGGACGACACTCCCGATGCCCGGGCGGCGACGAATGCGCGCCAGATCGGCCAGCCGTCGACGCTCGCGCAGGTGCGCGCCGAGCTGAAGGCAAAGGAGCCGATCGGGCGGCTGCGCAACGCGCTCACGATCCGCACCGAGGCGCGGACGAACCTCGTGATCGTCCAGGCCCGCTGGGGAACCGCGAAGTTCGCGGCCGAGCTCGCCAACGCGACGGCCGAGCAGTCGCGGCGCATTGCGGTCGATACGGCGCGCCAGCGCTACCGCACGGCGCGCCGCCTGCTGAAGGCCTCGCTCAAGCGCCTGGGCAACTCGCCCACGGACAAGCTCACGCGGGCGCAGTACCAGGCCCAGCTCGTGCGCCTCGACACGCTCGCGCGCTTCGTCACGCCGTCGCGCGTCGTCTCGACCGCCGTGCCGTCGGCCGGTCCTGTCTCGCCGCGCCCGGTGCGCGACACGCTTCTCGGACTCGTGCTCGGGCTCACCATCGGCGGGGTCGCCGCGTTCCTGCGCGACGCGCTGGACCGCCGCCTGAAGTCGGCTTCCGAGATCCGCGACGAGCTGCGCCTGCCGCTCCTGGGCCATATCCGCAACGACGTCCTGGGTCGCACGCTCGTGACCGAGAACGGCCGCAAGAAGCTCACCGAGGCCGACCTCGAGGGCTTCCGCGTGCTGCGGACGAACCTCGACTTCCTCGACATCGACTCGCCCGTCAAGACCGTGCTCGTGACCAGCGCGCTACCGGAGGAGGGCAAGTCGACCGTCGCGTGCTCGCTGGCGAGCGCGTACGTGCTGGCGGGCAAGCGCACGCTGGTCGTCGAGTGCGACCTGCGCCGCCCGACGCTCGCCAAGCGCCTCGGCACGGCGCCCGGGCCCGGCCTGTCGGACTACCTGCTGGGGCAGGCCGAGCCCGCGGAGGTGCTCCAGAAGGTGCCGCTGACGCCCGAGGCGCCCCAGTCGGAGGAAGGCCCACTGCCGGCGGGCGTCCCGACGCTCGTGGTCATCACCGCAGGCACGCCGACGCCGCGCCCGGCGGAGCTGCTGGGCTCCAAGCGCTTCGCGGCGTTCCTCGAGCAGGTGCGGGACGCCTACGACGTGGTCCTGCTGGACGGCACGCCGCTGCTGTCGGTGGGCGACGCACTGCAGATCGTGCCGCGCGTGGACGGCGTCGTGGTGTGCGTACGCGCGGACCAGACCACGCGCGAGCAGGCGCGCGCGGCCAAGCAGGCGCTCGAGCACTTCCCCGACCGGCCGACCGGCGTGGTGGTCACCGGCGTCAAGCCCGGCCACGAGCTGGACTACGGCTACTACTCCTACGCGTATGCCGCCACGCCCCGCGCCTGACGCCGGCGTCGAGGTCGTCGTCGCGCATCGCAACAACGTCCCCGCACTCAGCCGCCTGTTGAACGCGCTGCGCGCGCAGACGCGCCCCTGCGCGGTCTGCGTGGTCGACGACGCGTCGGACGACGAGACCCCCGACGTCGTGCCGCAGGCGTTCCCGGAGGCCCGTTACGAGCGCCTGGACGAGAACGTCGGCTTCAGCCGGGCCAACAACCACGGGATCCGCACGTCGGGCGCCCAGTGGGTCGTGCTGCTGAACAACGACACCGTTCCGGAGCCGAACTTCGTCGAGGCCATGGAGCGCGCGTGGAGCGATGGCGGCGCGGACATGGTCGCGGCGACTCTGCGAAAGCCCGACGGCGCAATCGACTCGGCGGGCATCGAGGTCGACCGTTCGCTCGTGGCGTTCGACCTTCTGCATGGCCAGCCGTACGAGCCGGCGCGCGTGGCGGAGCTGTCGCCGCTGGCGCCGTGCGCGGGCGCGGGGGCGTACCGGCGCGACGCGCTCCTGGCCGTCGGCGGGTTCGACGAGGCGATGTTCGCCTACCTCGAGGACGTCGAGCTGGGCATCCGCCTGCGGATGGCGGGCGCGCGCTGCGCGGTCGCGCCCGACACCTTCGCGTGGCACGAGCACAGCGCGTTCTGGGGCTCGGGCAGCGCGCGCAAGAACGAGCGCATGGGCCACAGCCGCGGCTATGTGATGTGGAAGTACCGGCGCAACCTGACGCCGGCAGAGCGGCTGCGCGGGCACCTCATCGACGCGGTGGTGTATAGCGGCCAGGCCGCAATCGACCGCAACTTCGGAGCCGCCCGCGGGCGCGCGAAGGGTGCCGCCGAGCGCGCGCGGCGCCGGCCGCCGCAGGCGCAGCAGGGCTTCGAGCTGGTGCCGCGCGCGCAGCTTTCCGTCCCGGCCGCGCTGCGGCGCAGGCTCGGGCGGCGTGTCGCGCCGGCGGCGGGCTGACCGCCGGCGCAGCCGTCGGCGCGGGCAGGCCGCACAGGCCGGTGCCGCGCAGCAGCAGCGCGATCGCGCAGAAGACCGGGCGCGGCGCGAAGCCGCCGGTCGCACTGGGCTCGGCGCGCACGAAGCCGAACCCCCCGGCGCCGTCGACGTCGGTGTGGAAGACCACGGCGTCGACGTCGCCGGAGCGGGGGAGGGCGGGGTCGTGCGTGTCCATCGCCAGGAAGCCGGCGAGCAGCACGCGGCGCTGCTCGTCCTCGCTGAACTGGTACTGGCCGCTGCCGCGCTGCGCGGTGGACGCGCCGAACTCGTCGGCGACAAGCCGCGTGCGGAGCGAAACCCCGTTGACGCCGAGCGCGGTATTCACCTGCGCGAACGCGTCGCGGAACGGCGCTGCGTCGAGCTGCAGCGGATAGGGGTGAAAGCTGAGCCCGTCGGCTACGGCGATCGTTCCGTCGCGCGCGAGCGCCGAGGCGAACTCGTCGAGGCGGATCGCGGCGCGCGTGCCGTAGAGCGGCGCCGAGAGCGCGCCGACGAGCACGCGCATCGCGGGCGCCGCGCGGCGCACCGTGGCGATCGCCGTCCGCGCCAGCGCACCGTAGGCGGCGGCGTCGGGCGCGCGCCAGTACTGCTCGAGGTTCGGCTCGTTCCAGATCTCGATCGCGGCGGAGAGCGGATAGCGCCGCGCGACCTGCGCGGCGAAGGCCGCGTAGTGGCCGCGGTGCGCGGCGTCCGGGCCGACGAGGCACTCCTGTCCCGCCTGCGCCCCGCGCAGCCCGCGCGTGGGGCAGTCTGCCGCGGCGACGTGCGGATCGACCGCCCAGCGCGGCGCCGCCTGGATCGCCCAGATCGGGCGGATGCCGACGGCGGTATAGGCGCGGTAGCGCCTGTCCCAGGTGCGCCAGTCGGGGGCGGAGCCCGGCTGCGCCTGGGTGAATGCCCAGTTGAGCGCCACCCGTGCGACCGTTGCGCCGAGACCGGCGCCGATAGCGGCCGCCTGTTCAGGCTGGGCCATCCCGAGATCGACCGATCCCTCGTTGAGCCCTGCCGCGACGTGGCCGCCGCTACGCGGGAAGAGCGGGGCCCCGGGCAGCGGGGCGGGGAGCGGCCGCAGCTGCCCGGCGACGGGCAGCGCGCCGTCGGCGCCTGCGGGATCCGAGGGCGGGCAGGCCGGTTGCATGGGCGCGCCGCAGTTCCATGCCGCGTGCGCCGCGGGCGCTGCTGCGAGCGCGCACATGACGGCTGCCGCCAGCGCGGCGAGACGGTGTCCCCCACCAGTCACGCTCGCGAACGCTACGGTGCGCGCCGCGCCCGCGCAAACGCCATGGACCTGTCGATCGTCATCCCCACGCGCGACCGCCGCGACCGGCTGATCGCGACACTCGACGCACTCGACGCACAACACGTCGGCGGCGCCGAGGTCGACGTCCTGGTGGTCGACAACGGCTCCTCGGACGGCACCGCCGCGGCGCTGCGCGAGCGCACAGGCGTGCTCGCGGTCACCGTGCTGGAGGAGCCGCGCGAGGGGGCGTCGTTCGCGCGCAACCGCGCGCTGGACGCCGCGCGCGGTCGGGTGGTGCTGCTGCTCGGCGACGACATGGTCCCGGAGGGCGACGGGCTGCTCGCCGGGCACCTCGAGCTGCATGCCCGGCGCCCGGAGCCGGCGTATGCCGTCCTCGGCCAGGTCCGCTGGGCCGAGCCGGTCGACGCGTTCATGCGCTGGCTGGAGACCGCGGGCTTTCAGTTCTCCTTCGACCACATCGCCGCAGGCGAGGTCGACCCGCCCGCGTTCCTGTACTCCTCGCACGCGTCGCTGAAGCTGCAGGCGCTGCGCGACGCCGGCGGGTTCGACGGCGAGCGCTTCCCGTTCCTCATGGAGGACACGGAGCTGGGCATCCGCCTGCGCCGGGCGGGACTCGTCCTCGACTACCACCCGGAGCTGCTCATGCGCCATCACCATCCCCAGACGCTCGACGGGTTCACGCGCCGGATGGGGGCGATCGGCGCGGCGGGCCGCCGGTTGCACGCCCTGTATCCGGGCGAGGCGCCGGCGCAGATCACAGCGCCGGGAGCCAAGGCGCCGCTGTACGGGCCTTCGGCGGTCCTCGGGCGCGCGCTCCTGCGGGCGGGGGCGCGCGGGCGCCTGCGCGAGCGCGCATGGACCGCGATCCTGATGGCGTCCTACGTGCGCGGCTGGCGCACGGATCAACCGGCGCCGCGCGCCTGACGGATTGTCAAACTCCCCGCCCGTCATGGACGCCGTCACCGTCACCACGAACGACCGGGCCCACATCGAGGGCTTTGTCGCAGACGAGCTGCTGATGGGCTCATTCGACAGGATCGTCGTCGTCGACAACGCCAGCGACGACGGGTCGGCCGACGTCGCCCGCGGCGCGGGCTGCGTGGTCGTGCGCAAGCAGCGCGGCGGCTATGGCGAGGCGGTCAACGTCGGCGCGCGCCACACCAGCGGGGACTTCTTCGCGGTGCTGAACCCCGACATCCGCTTCCTGTCGGTCGAGACGGTTCCGCGCCTGGCACATCACTTCATGCACGGTCAGGTGGGGCTGGTCGCGCCCGCGCTGCAGCTGCTGGACGGCCGCCTGCAGGACTCGGCGCGGCGCACGCCCACGCCGCTGAACCTGCTCTTCCGCCGCTGGATCGGCGATGAGCGCGGCTGGGTGCGGCGCGGGGGAGACGTCGAGTGGACGGTCGGCGCCTTCTGGCTCGCGCGCCGCGAGGCCTGGGACGTGATCGGCGGCTTCGACGAGCGCTACTTCCTGTACTTCGACGACGTCGACATCTGCCACCGCATGCGGATGGCCGGATGGTCGGTGCGCTTCGACCCCACGCAGCGCGCGGTGCACGCCTTCCAGGGGGCGAGCCGCCGGCCGCTGACGGCCTGGGCGACGCGTCACCACATCCGTTCGGCGGCGCGCTTCTTCACCGAGCACCCGCGCTACCTGCTCGACCCGCGTGCAGGCGAAGTCGGGCCGCCCGAGCGCCGTGCCGCCCCGCGGCTACCCGAGCGCCGCAGCGCTCCGCGCGCGCCGATCCCCGCGGAGAGCTGAACGCGCCGGGGCCGCGACTGCGCGGCGCTCGGCCAGGAACGGCGCGATCCCGACGCCCGCGAGCAGCCATGCGGTCAGCGCGGTGAAGCCGTCGAAGGCGTTGCTGGGATACAGCACGACGATGTAGGAGACGAGCGCCCCCGCGGCGGCCAGAGCCGGCCCCGCGCGGGCGGGGTCGGGCGTCGCGATCGCGCGGCGGACGAGCCCCAGCGCCAGCGTCAGCAGGCCCGCGATGTACAGAAGCGCCGGCACGATGCCCTGCTCGTAGCCGATGCGCAGGTAGGAGTTGTCGATGCTGAACGAGCCGATGCTCACGAAGCGCCCCTGCTGCTGCTGGAGCTGGTTGGCCGTCCCGAGCCCGTAGCCCATCGGCTGCGTGCGGATGTCGCGCAGCGTCTCGTCCCATTTCGCGCGCCGCGCCTGGTAGGCGGCGTCGTCGTTGGGGTGCAGCACGACCGTGAACTTCTTCGTCGTCGCGTTGCCGTTGCCTCCGGAGAGCACGATCGCCGCGCCGCCGCCGCCGGCGATGACGACGAGCGCGCCCACCACGGCTCCCAGGCGCGGGCCGGGGAACGCGCGGCCCATCGAGAACAGCGTCAGCACGACGAGCAGCCCGGCGATCGCGCCGACGAGGGCGGCGCGCGCCTCGGAGCCGACGAACGCAACCGCGCACAGCGGGATGACGGCCAGCGCCGCGATCCGCCAGCGGCCCCGCAGGACGGCCGCCATGCCGGCGCAGAACGGGACCACGAGCGCGCACCACTGGCCGAGCTGGTGGCGGCTCTCGAAGGACCCGACAAGCAGCAGCTTGCCGTCCTTGTAGTTGAACGGCTGCCGCGCGGCGATCTCGCGCTCCTGCGCGGCGGGGCCGATCACGTGCCGCAGCACCGCATATGAGGCGACGAGAACCGCGACGGCCACGATGCCCTTGCCGATCGCGGCGAGGCGCCGCTCGTCCATCTCGCTGAGCCCGACCAGCAGGACGGTGAGCAGGTACAGGCCGGTCGAGACGAACGTGTGCATCCCGAAGCTCAGCGACGGTGCGGCGACCACCTGGGCCAAGGTGATGACCGCGAAGCCCAGCAGCAGCAGCACGCCGGGGAACACCTGCACGGCGAAGCGCTCGCCCACGATCCAGCGCCAGGCGACGCCGAGCCAGAGCCCGGCGAGCAGCAGATCGGCCAGCTTCGACGGCGGCACGGGCGTGAACGCGTCGATCGAGCCGTACGCCGACGAGACGACGAACAGCGCGAGCACGGCGATCCACGGGCGCCTGCGGCAGGCGAGCCCGGCGGCGATGCCCGCAGGCAGCGCGAGCACGAGCAGCGGCTTGGGGACGAGCCGTTCGGCTCCGAGCAGTCCGTAGGACAGCAGGACCAGGCCGGCGGCGGCCCAGAGGACCTGCCGCGGCAGCGGACGGCGCAGGAGGACCAGCACCGCGACGATGGCGACCGGCAGCCCGAGGATCACGGCCGACGCGTGCGGGATCGCCACCCGGCCGGCCTTGTCGGCCGCCAGGAGCGCGCCCCAGGCGAGCACCGTGCATGCCGCAGCGGCCCACCCGAGCACCCGGACCAGCGTCGCCGTCGTCCGTTCCCCCACCACACCGCGATTGTGGCGGATGACCGCGGCTCGTGAGCCGCCTGTTCAGCCTGCGAGCCCGCGCGGCCAGTCGCGCACGCCCGCGGCATTGAGCGCGCCCTTGACGGCGCGGTAGCCGCGGTCGCGGGCTGCATGGCCGGGGCGCCGCGGTGCGTCCTCGCCGAACGGCACGGGCGGCGGCGCTGTGTCCGTCGCATAGGCCACGAGCTCCGCAAGGGCGCGCGGCCACGCGTACTGCGCGGCAGCTGCAGCAAGGCGCTCCCCGTACGGGGCGCGGCCTTGCTCCAGCACGTGTTCCAGCGCGTCGGCCAGCGCCGCGGGATCACGCTCGGGCACCGTCGCGCCCAGGTCGCCGGCGGCCACGCTGTCGGCGAGCACGTCGCCCTCCGTGACCACCAGCGGGAGGCCGGCCCACAGGCAGTCCAGGTAGCGCGTGCGGAACGCGAAGTGGGTCTCGAGATGGCGCGGATGGCAGGAGACCGCGCAGGCGGCATCCAGCAGCCAGTCCGTGCGCTCGTCGTAGGTCAGCCATTGCTCGTGAAAGCGCACCGTGTCGCCGAGCAGCCCGAGCTCCGCCGCGAGCTCCTTTGCCCGTGCGTGGGCCGAAGCGCCCGCGATGCGCTCGCGATCGGCGCCGAGGAACACGAGCCGCGCGTCCGGCCGGCGCTCGCGCAGCAGCGCCATCGCGCGGAGCGGCGTCTCGGCGTCCAGCCACGACCAGATCGCGCTCGTCCACAGCGCGACGGGCGCCGCCGGATCGAGGCCGAGCGTGCCGTGCAGGCCGGCGCCGCTCGACCGAACCGGCGGCCGCTCGGGCACGCCGTGCGGCGCCAGGCCGAAGCGCGTGCGCAGCGTCGGGTCGCGGTCGTAGGCGTCCGGTGTCAGGAGCCGCTCGCCGGCCGCGACGCCGAGCCAGAGGTCCAGCTGGCGCGACGTCGAGGCGACGAAGTGGTGGCCGATGCGCAGCGCCTCGACCAGCCGGTCGGCCGTCATCGCCGTGATCAGCCGGCGCCGGGCGGGCTCGCTGCCGGCGCGGAACGCGAGCGTCTCGATGATCTCCGGGCAGCTGAGGTCGAACACCAGCCGCGCCCCGCTCGCGCGCAGCTCGCGCATCACGAGCGGCCACTGCGGCTGGCCGATCACCGCATCGGACCGGGCGAGGTGCGGGCGCAGCGAGCGGCCGTCGTGGCGGTCGTAGGCAACGACGGGCACGTCGAGGTCGACCTCGCCGGAGATCCGCGCGGCCGCGAGCGTGACGTCGGCGTGCGGCGCGAGCTGCCGCGCGATCTCCACGGAGCGGATCGCGATGCCCGCCATCCGCGGGCCCACGGCGTCCAGGCAGAGGACGACGACCTTCATCGGATCGTGGGCATGTTGGCGGGCATCGTTCTAGGGTGCGGCCCGTGCAGCGGCCGGGTGTGAGCGTCATCGTGCCATTCCACGGCGGCGAATCCGCCGCCGGCGAGGCGATGGCGGCGCTGCGAGCGATCGAGCTACGCGCGGGCGACGAGCTGCTCGTGGCCGACAACACGCGCGAAGGCGTGCTGGCAGCGCGCTTCGACGAGGGGTTCCACGCGCAGGCCGAGCGCCAGCCCTACTCGGCGCGCAACGAGGCCGCACGGCGCGCGCGCGGAGAGTGGCTGCTGTTCACCGACGCCGACTGCCGCCCCGAGCCGGGCCTGCTCGACGCCTACTTCGACCCGCCGCCCGGAGACGGTGTGGGCGCGCTCGCCGGCGAGATCGTCGCGGCGGGAGTTGCCGACACCCTCGCGCGCCGCTACGCGGCCGATCGCCGCCTGCTGTCCAGCGAGCTCTTCCTGGCGCACCCGTACCGGCCGATGGGCGTCACGGCAAACCTGCTGGTACGCCGCAGCGCCTTCGAGGCCGTCGGCGGCTTTTACGAGGGCATCCGCTCGGGCGGCGACGCCGACCTCTGCTGGCGCCTGCAGGAGGCCGGCTGGGCGCTCGAGCACAGGCCGCGCGCAATCGTCGGCCACGAGCACCGCGCCACCGTCCGCGCGCTGCTGCGTCAGGCGGCGCGCACCGCGGCGGGGACGCGCTGGCTTGAGGCTCGCCACCCGGGCTTCCACGCCACGGACGGCAGTGGCCGGCGCGCCGGCCGTGCGCTGGTCGGGATCGTCGCCTGGCCGCTGCGCGGGCAGCCGGAGCGCGGCGCCTTCAAGGCGATCGAGCTGCTCGTGATCGCGACCGAGCACCTCGGCCGCCTCGCCGGCAACGCCCGTCCGCGCGGACGACGCTGACGTTCCCGCGGCGTGTCGACCGGCGCGATGCCCAATGCGCCGGGTTCCCGGCGGGTGCATCTGCGGCTCGAAGCGGCGCGGTCAGTCCGGTAGGGTCGCGAGCGCGCTGGTCGACCCGCTCCCCCGGACGGCTGTCCCCATCCCGTCCCGGCTCGCGCGCTTCCCCCCGACAGAAGACGAGGACATGACCTCACGTAGCCGGCTGACCACGATCGCCCTGGTGATGCTGGCGTCGTGCGCGCTGTTCGCCGCCACCGCCAACGCAGAGCTCGCGCGGCAGGTGCGCGCCGACGCCACGGCATCGGCCTTCCGCGCCGCCAAGGTGCAGATCCCCGTCCGCGACCCGGCTCCGCCTCCCGGCGCCGAGGTCCTGACCTACAAGTTCGGCCCGATGAAGATCCAGCCGGGTCAGAACATGATCAACATCGACCTGCAGAAGGAGCGTCCGGCCGTCAACGGCTGGATCGTCGGGTTCCGGCCCGGGCTCGTGTACGCGGCCAACGGCAAGAGCCCGTCGGTCAACGTCGTGCACCTGCACCACGCGGTGTGGCTCGTCGGCGACACGCTCAACACGCTGAAGCCGACGTTCGCGGCCGGCGAGGAGAAGACGTACTTCAACGCGCCGCGCGGCTTCGGCTGGCGCTACACGACCGATCAGACCTGGGTCCTGAACCACATGATCCACGACCTGATCAACCAGTCCCAGGAGGTGTATCTCACCTACACGCTGTACTTCATCCCGGACACCGCGCCGGAGGCGCAGTCGATCACCCGGATGGACACCCTGTGGATGGACGTGCAGGGCGTCAAGCCCTACCCGGTCTTCAATGCGCTGAAGGGCTCGGGCACGAAGAATCGCTTCACGTATCCCGACCAGGCGCCGAAGGCCTACGCCTCCGACGGCATCGTGCGCAACCAGTGGGTCGCCGACCGCGACGCGACCCTCGTCAGCACTGCCGGACATCTGCATCCCGGCGGCCTCTGGAACGACCTGAAGGTCACCCGCAACGGCGTGACCAAGGAGGTCTTCAGATCGCGTGCCGAGTACTTCGACCCGGTCGGCGCCGTCTCATGGGACGTCGCGATGTCCGCGACCGCCGACGACTGGCGCGTGGCGATCAAGAAGGGCGACATCGTCAGCACCACCGCGACGTACGACACCAGTCGCGCGTCCTGGTACGAGGTCATGGGGATCATGGTCGTCGGCATCGCCGACGCCTCGGTCCCGGGCGTGGACCCGTTCTCCCCGACCGGCACGATCGACCAGACGGATGCGCTGACACACCCGCGCCTGAAGGAGAACATCGACGTCGGCATCCGCAAGAAGAATCCGGGCCTGCACAACCCGATCCGGCTGCGCCAGGGCCCGTACAAGGACAAGGTCATCATCAAGAACTTCGTCTACAGCCAGGGTGACCTCTCCTACCCCGGCAAGGCGGGCCTGCCACCGTCGGTGCAGCAGGGCAAGTCGCTGACGTTCGTCAACGAGGACGCCCCGCTGACCGAGCGGTTCCACACGATCACGGCGTGCAAGGTGCCGTGCAACAAGACGGGCGGCATCGGCTACCCGCTGCCCAATGGCGCCGGCGGCTTCGACTCCGGCGAGCTGGGCTTCGGCCCGACGATCGACATGGGCCTCTACGGCGGCGGCACCGGCACCACGCCGATCACCGCGGTGGTCAACACGCCCACCGACAAGGCCAACTGCAAGGGCCTGCCGGGGCTCATCGGAATCATCTCCAACGGCTGCGTCGGGACGCAGGTGTGGAAGACGCCGAAGAACCTGAAGGTCGGGACCTACGCGTACTTCTGCCGCGTCCACCCGTTCATGCGCGGCGCCTTCAGGGTCACGAAGAAGAAGAAGGCCTGACGCCTGGGGAGCAGCGATCCGTCACGTCCGCGCGGGACGGATCGTGATCGGGCAGGTCTGGTGGCCGGCGAGGAGCCGGGCGAAGTCGCACCAGACCTGCTGGGGACGGAACGTCGTCTGGTTGGTGACGACGCTCAGCCAGCCGTAGCGGTCGTAGTCGATCCCGGAGATGTCGGTGTGGAACACGACGCCGTCGACGCGGTCACGGCCCGGCACCGGGTAGGCGGCCGCCGGGTCCGGGTCGTTGAGGTCGTGCCAGCGGTCCTGGAGCACGCGGCTGCGCGCGCCGGGCAGCGCATCGGTCGTCGGAACGCCGAACTCGCTCGCGACGAGCCGCTCGGCGCCGGCGCCGTGTGCGTCCAGGACGCCGGTCACGACCGAGAAGACCCTGAAGAAGTCGTTGGCCGGGTTGTCGACGAGTGAGTTCGGATACGGGTGCAGGCTGAGACCGTCCATGTGCGCGCCCGCGCCGCTGTCGAGCATGACCCCGAGAAAGTCGCCGAGCCGCACGTCGCTCGCGGTGGTCGGCTGGTCGGCGCCCGCGCCATAGGCGCCCAGCGCGCCGCCGAGCACCCGCATCTGCGGGCGCTGGGCCTTGATGGCGTCGTAGGCCTTGGCGAGCAGCGCGGTGTAGGCGGCCGGGTCGGGCCCCTGGACGGAGCCGTGATGGTTGTTGGGCTCGTTCCAGATCTCGATCGCGGCGGCCAGTGGATAGCGCCGTGCGACTGCGGCGGCGAACGCCGCGAAGTCGTCCATGCGAGCGCCCACGGGCGGCTGCTCGCAGACGTCCTCGCAGCCCGCGCTGCTGTTCAGCGCCCAGCGTGGCGCGCCCAGCAGCGTGAGGATCGGGCGGACGCCGTGGGTGACGAGCCCGCGGTAGAGGTCGTCGCGCTCCCACCCGTAGGTGTGCACGCCCGCCAGCGGCGCAGCGGGTTCGGCGTGGCCCCAGAGCACCGGGACGCGCAGCATGGTCCCGCCGATCCCGCGGACGAACGCGGCCTCCTGAGCGGCCGTCGCGGCCCGGCCGGAGCCGTTGGGGCTGCCGTCATAGCCGCGCTCGGTGAGCCCGAGCGGCAGGTGGCCGTCGACGCGGTCGAACAGCGGGCGGCCGGGCTGCGGACCAGGCAGCGGCATCATGTCCGTCGCGACGTGCAGCGCCCCGTCGGGATCGAGGTCAGAGCTCGGCGGCGGCGCGGGGCAGGTCGAGAGGAGATCGCACAGACCAGCATGCGCGGGCACGGCGGCGAGCAGCAGCGCACCACACAGCCCGGCGATCACGCGCCTCCAGCAACGCATCCCCCGCACGACGGGGACCCTAATGCACCGAAAGACTTAGCGACGCAGCGGCGCCCACAGCGAGCCGGCGATGCGCGCCAGGTACTCCAGCCGCGCGACGCGCAGCAGATCCCGGCGCTCGTGCGCGGGGATGTCGGCGGGCTCGATGCCGAACCGGCGCAGCGCCCAGTCGCCGCGGATCAGCGGGCCGGGGTTGCGCCAGTAGCGCCCGGGCGCGAGGCCGTGCTCGCGGTGCAGCGCGTATAGCGAGTAGGCCTGCTCGAACGAGCGGCGCAGCACGGGGCGCAGCTCGGTTTCGGCGGGATGCTCGACCACGGCGTCCGCGCACCAGCTGAGCGGGTGGCCCGCCGCGCGCGCACGCAGGCAGAGGTCGACGTCCTCGCCGATGTGGCGGTAGCCGGCGTCGAACCCGCCGATCGCGTCGAAGGCGTCGCGGTGCATCCCGAGGTTCGCGGTCGGCGCCCAGCCGCGCGTCCCGTCGTGACGGAAGCGCCAGAGCGCCTCGAAGCGCTCGATCGCGGTCGGCGGTTGCTGCGTGGTCACGACGACGTGGCCCGCGACGAGCGGCTCGCCGGCCTCCAGGCGCTCCAACAGCGCGGCGAGCCAACCCGGCCGCGGACGGCAGTCGGCGTCGGTGAAGGCCAGCAGCGGCGCTGCGGTCGCGGCGACCCCGCGATTGCGCGCTCGCGCACGCCCGGGCTGAGGCTCGGCGACCACCGTCGCGCCGCGCTCGCGGGCGACGGCGGCCGTCTCGTCGCGCGAGGCGTTGTCGATCACGACCCACTCGAACGCGTCGCGGCCCACGATCTGCGCGTCGAGCGCGTCGGCGAGCCCCGGCAGCGCGTGCTCGCCGTCGCGCACAGTCGTGATGACGGCGAGGCGCGCGGCCATCAGAGCACTGGCGTGCGGTAGCGGATCGCGCCGCGTGCCGCCGTCGCGAGCTCCACGAGATTCTCGGCCGCGTAGTAGGGGACGAGCATGGGGCCGCCGCCCTTGGCGTCGCCGTGCCAGTGCGCGCGGCGCCACAGCAGCAGCCCGTAGCGATAGGCGAAGTACAGGCCCGCGACGCGCAGCCGCCCGGGCAGCAGCAGCCCCGCGATCGTGCGTACCAGGTGGTAGTGGGACTCCTTCCAGAAGATGCCGCGGATCAGCGTCTGGCGGCGCAGCTCCGGATAGCGGGCGAAGACGGCCATCGTCTCGTCCCAGCGGGTCGCGAAGCGCAGGCGCTGCAGCGCGCTCATCTCGTGGACGGCGTGCCAGACGCGCGCGTCGTCGCTGAACGCGACCGGCACGTCCTGCTCGATCGCACGCCAGGCCAGGTCGGTGTCCTCGCCGCCGGGTCCTGAGAACGTCGTCTCGTCGAAGCCGCCGAGGCGCTCGAGCGTCGAGCGCGCGTAGAACATGTTCGCCGTCGCGTACCAGTGGTCGAGCGCGGGGATGTTGAGCGACCGCGTGAACGGGCCGAGGCGGTCGGCCTCCTGTGGGTCTGGCTCGGTGCGTCCCTGCACGATCGCCTCGCCGTCGGCGCGCGCCGTCGCGCGCA
Organism: Solirubrobacteraceae bacterium; assembly: GCA_033855555.1. Classification (GTDB taxonomy): domain Bacteria; phylum Actinomycetota; class Thermoleophilia; order Solirubrobacterales; family Solirubrobacteraceae; genus AC-49. The sequence continues at coordinate 315 of JAWVFZ010000127.1, read as the reverse complement.
TCGCGGCCAGGCCGGCCTCGAGCCAGGCGGGGGAGGGGCGGCAGTCGTCGTCGGTGAAGGCGATCACAGGCGCGCGGGCGGCTTGCCAGCCGGCGTTGCGCGCAACCGCAGGGCCACCCGAGATGTCACGGTGCAGCACCGTGAGCGCGAGATCGCCGCGCGCCGCCTGCTCGGCCAGCAGTTCGCGGGTGCCGTCGGAGGAGGCATCGTCGACGACAAGGACCTCGAAGTGCTCGCTGCCGAGCGTCTGCTCCCGCAGCGCGTCGAGCAGCGCCGCGAGGCGGTCGCGGCGGTTGTGCGTCGCGGCGACGACGG
>JAWVFZ010000126.1:0-7340 GCA_033855555.1 Solirubrobacteraceae bacterium | reverse complement strand
TCCCTCGCTGCCGCCGCCTTCGGCCTCGACCGACCAGCGCATCGCCGCGCTGCAGAGCGTCGTCCGCGCTCGGCCGCGCACCGTCGAGGGCTACACGTTCCTGGCCGGCGCCTACGCGCAGAAGGTGCGCGAGACCGGCGACGCAAGCTTCTACCTCCGGGCCGACGGCGTCCTGCGCCGCGCCCTGGCGCTGGATCCGGCCGACGCCGGCGCGCTCACCGAGCGCGGCGCTCTGGCCCTGTCGCGGCACGACTTCCGCGCCGGCCTGCGCGACGCACGTGCCGCCCGGCGCCTGGCGCCCGAGGTCGACAAGCCGTTCGGCGTGCTCGTCGACTCCCTCGTCGAACTGGGCCGCTACGGCGCGGCCGAGCGCGCGCTGCAGGAGATGGTCGACCGCAAGCCCGACCTTGCCGCCTATGCGCGCGTGTCCTACTTCCGCGAGCTGCACGGCGACCTCGCCGGTGCGCGCAGCGCGCTCGAGCTCGCACTGAGCGCCGGCGGCGAGGCCGCCGAGAACGTCGCCTACGTCGACACGCTGCTCAGCCATGTCGACCTCCTCCGCGGCCGTCTGGGCCTCGCCGCGCGCGAGGCGCGCGAGGCGCTCGCGCGCTTCCCCGGCTATCCCGCGGCCGAGGCGGCGCTGGCACGCGTCCAGATCGCCCGCGGCGACCTTCCCGGCGCCATCGTCCGGCTGCGCGGCGTCGTGGCGCGCCTGCCGTTGCCCGAGCACGTGATCGCGCTGGGCGAGGCCGAGCAGGCGGCCGGCCGGGCGCGCGCGGCGCGACGCGACCTTGCGCTCGTCGGCGCCGAGCGCCGGCTGCTGGCCGCCGCCGGCGTGAACACCGATGTCGAGCTCGCGCTCTTCGAGGCCGATCACGGGTCGCCGCGACGTGCCCTCGCGTTCGCCCACGCGGCCTGGGCCAAGGCGCCGAGCGTGCGCTCCGCCGACGCGCTGGGGTGGGCGCTCACGCGCTCCGGGCGGCCGGCCGACGGCCGCAGCTGGGCGCGGCGCGCGCTCGCCCTGGGCACGAAGGAGCCCTCGTTCCTGGCGCACGCCGCCATCGCGGGCGTTCCCGGCACGAGAGCGGCGGCGCTGCGCTCTGTCGCCCTGTCGCCGCTCCTGCGCGCGGAGCTGACCAGATGAGGCGCCTCCTGATCGCGCTCGCCGCCCTGCTGGTGCTCGCGCCGGCGGCCGGCGCCCATCCGCTGGGGAACTTCTCGATCAACCATCTCGCGGTCGTCTCGGCTGCGCACGGCGAGCTGCGGGTGCATTACGTCCTCGACCAGGCCGAGATCCCGACCTTCCAGGAGCGCGGGACCGCGCCGGCGACGGTGCTCGCCCGCAAGCGCGCGGAGATCGCCGGCGGCGTCACGGTCACCGCCGACGGCCGGCGCGTGCCGCTGACCGCCACTGTCGGGACGATCGCGCACCGCCCCGGCCAGGGCGGCCTCTCGACCACACGAGTCGAGCTCGATCTCGTGGGCCGCGCGGCGCCGCGCTCGGCCGTGCGCGTCACCGACGCGACCTTCCCGGGCCGTGTCGGCTGGAAGGCCGTGCTCGCCGCCGGGCAACAGGACCCGACGCACGGACTGACCGCCTACCCCAAGGCCGTGCTGTCCAGCCCGAGCGACGTCCGCGCCGCGGCGTTCGGCGTTCGCGCCGGAGCGATTGTCGCGCCGCATACCGGCGCGGTCGCGACGACCGGGGACCGCTCCGGCGACAGTGGCTTCACAAAGCTCTTCGACGACGCAGCGGCCGGCCACGGCGTCTTGTTGCTCCTGCTGCTGGCCGCGTTCGGCTGGGGCGCGCTGCATGCACTGAGCCCCGGCCACGGCAAGGCGATGGTCGCCGCCTATCTCGTGGGCACGCGCGGCACCGCCCGCCACGCCGTCGCGCTGGGCGCCACGGTCACCGTCACGCACACGGCCGGGGTGTTCGCACTCGGACTGGTCACGCTCGCGCTCAGCGCCTACGTCCTGCCCGAGGACCTCTACCCGTGGCTGAACCTGACCAGCGCGCTGCTGGTGCTCGGGGTGGGCGCGGCGGTGCTGCGCGCGCGGCGCCGTCAACAGCGTGTCCACGCGCACCACCACAAGCACGGCGATCACCACCACGACCACGACCACCGCCATGACGATCTCAGCGCCAAGAGCATCCTCGCGATGGGGGCGAGCGCGGGGCTCATCCCGTGCCCGAGCGCGCTCGTGGTGCTCCTCGGCGCGGTCGCCCAGCACGAGGTCGCGCTCGGGCTGCTGCTGATCACCGCGTTCAGCCTCGGGCTCGCTGCGACGCTGACCGGCCTGGGCATCCTCGTGGTCCGCGCCGCCCGCGTGCCGCTGCCGCCGCGCGCCGCGGCGCTCGTGCCGGTGCTCAGCGCGGCGCTGATCGTGATCGTCGGGGTCGTCATGACCGTGAAGGCGCTGCCGCCGGTGATCCGATCGTGAGACGCCTCCGAAGAAAAGCTATGACCGTTCCCTGTCTGGCCCAGTCCACCCCCGCCGCCGATGTGGAGGCCGCCGTCGATGCGGTCCGGGCTCGCGGCCTGCGGCTGTCGGCGTCGCGCCGGCTGGTGCTCGAGGCGCTGTATGCGACCGACCGGCCGGTCACGGCCGAGGAGATCGCCACCGGCATGTACGGCCGCCTGCCGCGCTGTGACCTTGCCAGCGTCTATCGCAACCTCGAGACGCTCGAGGACCTCGGCCTTGTGGGCCACATGCACCTCGGCCACGGCCCCGGGCTCTACGCGCCTGCCGCCGCCGACGACGAGTACGTGGCATGCGAGCGCTGCGGGCGCAGCGAGGCGGTCGCCCCCGACGTGCTGCGACTCGTGCGCGCCGCGGTCCGCGAGGCTGTCGGATACGAGCCGCGCTTCAGCCACTTTCCCCTGACAGGGCTATGCCCGAGCTGCAGGGAGAAGCTCGATGTTCGGGCTCGATGACCAGATCGCGACGCTCGGCACCGGCGAGGTGTTCGCGCTCGTCGCGCTCGTCGCGACCCTGCTCGGGCTGCGCCACGCGACCGATCCCGACCATCTCGCCGCGGTGACGACGCTGGTCGCCTCCCAGGACCCGGACCCGAGGCGCGCCGGGCGGCTCGGCTTCACCTGGGGACTTGGCCACGCGACCTCGCTGTTCGTCTTCGGCGTGCCGATCGTGTTGTTCCACTCCTACCTGCCCGCGACGCTCCAGACGGCGGCCGAGACCGCCGTCGGCGTCGTCATCGGCGCGCTCGCCGTGCGCCTGCTGGTGCTGTGGCGCCGCGGGCGCCTCGGTCCCCATCTGCACGGCGAACCGCCCACTCGCTCGCCGCTGCAGGCGTACGGCATCGGACTTGTCCACGGCATGGGCGGCACGGCCGGCGTCGGCGTGCTGCTGCTCGCGGCGATCCCGGACCACCTCGAGGCGCTCGTCGCCCTCGGCCTGTTCGCCTTCTTCACTGCGGTCTCGATGGCGATGGCGTCGACCACGTTCGGCTTTGCGCTCTCGCGCGGGCCGGTGCTGCGCAGCTACCTCACGGTTGCCCCGGCGATGGGGGTGCTCAGCCTCGTGTTCGGCATCTGGTACTCGCTCGGAGCGCTGCACGCGGTGCCGTACGTCTTCTAGACAGACGCGTAGGCTCTGGCCGGTGCTCCTGCTGCTCTGGGACATCGACGGGACGCTCCTCCTGCGAGCCAGCACCGAGCACGCCGAGGCGATCCACCGAGCGATCCGCCGGGTGTACGGCGCCACGATTCCCGAGGCGCAGGTCGAAGCCGCCGGCCGCACCGACCTCGCCATCGCGCGGTCGATCCTCACGCTTGCCGGCGTCAGCCCCGACCGCATCGATGACCGCCTCGGCGCGCTGCGGGCCGTTGCCGTGGAGGAGTATGCGCGGCTCGTTCCGGGTGACCTGACCGACCGCCTGGCGCCACATGTCGCGGAGGTGCTCGCGGAGCTCTCGCAGCGCGAGGACATCCTCCTGGGACTCGTCACCGGCAACCTCGAGCCGATCGCGCGGATGAAGCTGCGCGCGGCCGGCATCGGCCATCACTTCCCGGCCGGCCTGGGCGGGTTCGGCTCGGACGCCGAGGACCGCGCCGAGCTGCCGGGCATCGCACGCGCCCGCGCGGGCGACCACCCCCGCGAGCGCACCGTTGTCATCGGCGACACGCCGCGCGACATCGCCTGCGCGCGGGCAGACGGCGTGCGCGTCATCGCGGTCACGACCGGGCCCTACGACGCTCAGGCGCTGCGCGGGGCCGACGGCGTCGCACGCGACGCGCGCGAGGCGCTGGGCCTGCTGGCAGGCTGAACTACGAGGCGCTGCGGGTGAGCCGCTTGTACGTGATGCGGTGCGGCCGGTCGGCCTCGTCGCCGAGGCGCTCGCGGCGGTGCTCCTCGTAGGCGTCGAAGTTGCCTTCGAACCAGCGCACCTGCGAGTCGCCCTCGAAGGCGAGCACGTGCGTCGCGATGCGGTCCAGGAACCAGCGATCGTGCGAGATGACCACCGCGCAACCGGCGAAGCTCAGCAGCGCCTCTTCGAGCGCGCGCAGCGTGTCGGTGTCGAGGTCGTTGGTCGGCTCGTCGAGCAGCAGCAGGTTGCCGCCGGTGCGCAGCAGCTTCGCCAGATGCAGGCGGTTGCGCTCGCCGCCCGACAGCTTGCCGACCTTCTTCTGCTGGTCGGAGCCCTTGAAGTTGAAGCCCGCCGTGTACGCGCGCGAGTTCAGCGTGCGGTCGCCGACCTTGACGAGGTCCAGGCCGCCCGAGATCTCCTCCCAGACGGTCTTGTCGGGATCCAGCGCGTCGCGCGACTGGTCGACGTAGGACATCTGCACGGTCTCGCCGACGCGCAGCGTGCCCGCGTCCGGTTCCTCGGCGCCGGTGATCATCTTGAAGAGCGTCGTCTTGCCGGCGCCGTTGGGGCCGATGACGCCGACGATCCCGCCGCGCGGGAGCGTGAAGTCCAGGTCCTCGATCAGCAGCTTGTCGCCGAAGCCCTTGCGCAGTCCCTCGGCCTCGACGACGACGTCGCCGAGGTGCGTCGACGTCGGGATGTGGATCTGCACCTCGTCGAGCTTGACGTTGCGCTCCTGGGCGACGAGCGCTTCGAAGTTCTGCAGCCGCGCCTTCTGCTTGGTCTGGCGGCCCTTGGGGTTCTGCCGGACCCACTCGAGCTCGGCGGCGATCGTGCGCTGGCGCGACTTGTCGGTGCGCTCCTCGAGCGCCAGCCGTGCCTGCTTCTGCTCCAGCCAGCTCGAGTAGTTGCCCTCGTAGGGGATCCCGCGGCCACGGTCGAGCTCCAGGATCCAGCCGGCGACGTTGTCGAGGAAGTACCGGTCGTGGGTGACCGCGACGATCGTGCCCTTGTACTCGGCCAGGTGCGTCTCGAGCCACGCGACCGACTCGGCGTCGAGGTGGTTGGTCGGCTCGTCGAGCAGCAGCAGGTCGGGCGCGCTGAGCAGCAGCCGGCACAGCGCCACGCGCCGGCGTTCGCCGCCCGACAGCTTCGTCACGTCGGCGTCGGCAGGCGGCAGGCGCAGCGCGTCCATCGCGTAGTCGACGTTCGTGTCGAGGTTCCATGCGTCGGCCGCGTCGATCTGGGCCTGCAACGCGGCGAACTCGTCGGCGGTCTCGTCGGAGTAGTTGGCGGCGAGCTCGTTGAAGCGATCCAGCAGCGCGCGCGTGCCCGCGATGCCGTCCTCGACGTTGCCGCGCACGTCCTTGCTCTCGTCGAGCTGCGGCTCCTGCTCGAGCAGTCCGACGGTCGCGCCCGGCGCCAGCATGGCGTCGCCGCGGAACTCCGTGTCCTGCCCGGCCATGATCCGCAGGATCGTCGACTTGCCCGCGCCGTTGTAGCCGAGCACGCCGATCTTGGCGCCGGGCAGGAACGCGAGCGTGACCTCGTTGAGCACCGTCTTGTCGGGCGGATAGGCCTTCGTGAGGCGGTGCATCGTGTAGACGTACTGGGCGGACATCCACCCTCAGGCTAGCTGGATGACGCGCTAGGCCCGTGCCTGCCCGCCGTCCGGCATCTCGTCCGGCTCGCGGATGCGGATCTGCGTCAGGCAAAAGGCCAGGAAGCCCGCGAGCAGGAGCAGGAGGATCGCCAGGAACAGGTTGCCGTCGCGCAGGAACGTGAGCATCCCGAAGTAGAGGCACGCTGCGAAGCCGGCGCCGAGGCCTGCCCGGAACAGCGCGACGGTGCGCCGGTCGCTCGGGTCGCCAGGAGCCCGGAACGAGCTCGCCAGTCCGGCCGCGGCGCCGAACGCCGCAGCGGCGAGCATCACGACGATCATCGGGCCGCCGGTCAGTTCGAGGACGGCTGCCATGAGCCCGCAGAGGAAGCCCGCGGAGCCACCGCAGACGAGAGGGACGATCGCGCGATCAGGCACGACTCGTGACCTTCCCACGGCCGGTCGCTCGCTAACGTTGATGGTTGTGGCAACCGTTCTGGACATCGAACAGTCGCTCCTTCTGCTGGAGCTCGATCCGCCCTTCGACAAGCGCGACGTCCAGCTCGCCCGGCGCCGGATGGCGAAGGTCTGGCATCCCGATATCGCGCCGCCCGGCAAGCAGTTCGAGCACGAGCGCCACCTGAAGGCGATCAACGAGGCCGCCGACCAGCTGGAGAGCCTGGCCGAGGGCCTGCGCGGTGGGCGCGTGTCGCGCAACGCCGTGAAGGTCAGCGCCGCGGCGGCGCGCGCGGCGCGCGCCGAGGAGGGGCGCCGCGCCTACGAGGAGGAGCAGCGCCAGCGCGCCGCCGACGCCGATCGCCAGAAGCACGACCCGTTCGGCTCGCGCGTGCCCGACCACTCCGTGGTCCACCGCTACGCCCGCTGCGTCTCCTACCCGGAGTGGGGCGTCGGCTCGGTGACCGGCATCTACTTCACCGGCGGCGGCGACGACGTGCAGCAGTGGGCGCGCGTGAAGTTCCAGGTCGGGGTGCGAACGATCCCCGCCGGCTCGCTGCAGTTCGTGGACTTCTCCAAGCCCGACCCCGGCCACGAGCGCGTGCAGCGCTTCATGACCGCCGCCCAGCACGCGATGGCGGAAGGCGACTACCCGCTCGCCGCGCAGCGCCTCATCTATGCGCGCGACGCCGAGCCCGACAACATCTCCGTGCTGCGCCTCATGACGCTCGCGTTCTGGCAGGCCGGGAACCTGCCGGCGGCCGGGCGCTCCGTGCGCGACTGGGCGCGGCGCGATCCCGAGCGCCCCGCGCCGCACCGCTTCGCGGCGCGCATCTACGAGGACTTGGGCGCTATCTATCGCGCCGCCGAGGCGGCCGACCGCGTCCAGCGGTTCATGGCCGCGGCCCAGCACGCGATGACCGACGCCGACTACCCGCTGGCCGCCCAGCG
>JAWVFZ010000125.1:0-5427 GCA_033855555.1 Solirubrobacteraceae bacterium | reverse complement strand
GAACGCAGATGTCCACCATGAAGAACCTGCAGATCCCGAGCGACGCCTCGCGGCTCATGCCCGTCACGCTGCCCGCCCTGGCCGAGAAGAAGCGCCTCGGCGAGCCGATCGTGATGGTCACCGCGTATGACTTCCCGTCGGCGCGCGCGGCTGAAGCCGGCGGGGTCGACCTCGTCCTGGTCGGCGACTCCGGCGCGATGACGGTGCTCGGCTACGACTCGACCGTGCCCGTGACCATCGACGAGCTGCTCGTGCTGGCGCGGGCGGTGCGCCGTGGGCTGCGCACCCCGTTCCTCGTCGGCGATCTGCCGTTCGGGTCCTACGAGGTCTCCGACGAGCAGGCCGTGCAGACGGCGTTCCGGTTCGTCAAGGAGGCCGGCTGTGACGGCGTCAAGCTCGAGGGCGGCGGCCCGGTCCCCGTTGCCCGCGCCCGCGCGATCGTGCAGGCCGGCATCCCCGTGATGGGCCACGTCGGCCTCACACCGCAGACGTCGACGGCGCTCGGCGGCTACAAGGCGCAGGGCCGCAGCGCCCAGGGCGCCCTGAAGGTGGCCGAGGAAGCGCTGGCCCTGCAGGACGCCGGCTGTTTCTCGCTCGTCTTCGAGGCGATCCCGAGCGCGCTTGCCGAAGCGGTCATGCCGCGGATCCACGTGCCGGTCATCGGCATCGGCGCCGGCGCGGCGACCGACGGGCAGGTGCTCGTGTTCCATGACCTGCTCGGCATCCGCGAGGGCCTCGGGGCGCGCTTCGTCAAGCGCTACGCGAACCTGCAGCACGAGATGGACGCAGGCGTGGCGGCCTACGCGGCCGAGGTGCGCTCGCGCGCCTACCCGCAGCCCGAGCACGGCTACTCGATCGACGATGGAGAGCTCGAAGCGTTCAAGAGCGCGTTCGCACGCTGAGCTGCAAGGAGACGTAACGCTGCCGCGGGCGGTTCGCGCGCCCGCGGCGAGGCCACCATTGGGGCATGCTCCGACTGCTTCCCTTGCTGGTCCTGCTGGTCCCGTCGACGGCGAGTGCGGCCGTCTCCCATACCGTCGCACCGGGCGAGACGCTCTGGCAGCTCGCGGCGATGAACAACATGACCACGCGGTCCTTCGCGGCCGCCAACGGGCTCTCGCCCGACGCACACATCGTCTTGGGCACGACGATCCGGATCCCCTCGGTCGCCGAGGCGGCGAGCGCGCTCGCGGCCGCCCCGGCGACCGCGGGAACGGCCCCCGCCGCGGGCGCGCCGTCCGGCGCGCCCCAGCCGATGGGCGGCTACACGGTGCGCCCCGGCGATTCGCTTTCTGCGATCGCCGCGACGGCGGGCGTCCCCGCCAGCGCCATCGCCGCGATGAACGGGCTCGACGTCAACGGCGTGCTGCTGTACGGCACCGTCCTCAAGCTGCCGACCGGCTCCCCCGCCCCGGCCGGCGCCTCGCAGCCCGCCCCGGCGGTCACACACGTGCCGCAGGCCGCGCCCTACGCGGGCTCGGGCCGCGTGTCGTCGGGTGACATCGCAGCCGTCGCCGCGCGCAACGGCGTCCCGTCCTCACTGGCCTCTGCGATCGCCTGGCAGGAGTCGGGCTTCAACAACGCGATGGTGTCCAGCGCCAATGCCCGCGGCGTCATGCAGGTCATGCCGGGCACCTGGGACTGGGTCCAGAACAACCTCGCGCGGCGCCACCTGGACCCCTCCTCGGCGATCGACAACGTTGGCGCGGGCGTCCTGTACCTCGGCCACCTCCTGCGCGAGAGCGGCGGCGATCCGGCGATGGCCGCGGCCGGCTACTACCAGGGAATCGGGTCCGTCCGGCAGATCGGGATGCTGCCCGAGACGCGCCGCTATGTCGACAACGTGCTGGCCCTGCGATCGCGCTTCGGGGGCTAGCCCTTTCACATCCTTTTCACGCTGTAAGGTCCGCCGCCCATGGCGCGGCTATCCCAGATGTTCGCCCCTGCCGACCGCGAGTTCTTCGACCTGTTCGAGGAGGCCGGCACCAACACCGTCCGGGCGGCGGACCTGCTCGACCAGCTCCTGCGCACTTGGCCCGACAACAAGGAGCTCGGCCGCGAGCTGCTCGCCTGCGAGCACGAGGGCGACCGGATCACGCACGACCTGATCCGCAAGCTCAACAACACCTTCGTCACCCCGATCGAGCGCGAGGACATCCTCGTGCTCGCCTCGGCGCTCGACGACATCGTCGACTTCACCGAGGAGGCCGCGGACTACCTGAGCCTCTACAAGATCGAGGCGCCGATGGAGCAGGCACAACGGCTGTCGTACGTGCTGCTGCAGTCGGCGCGCCAGATCGCCGAGGCGATCCCCCGCGTGCGCGGGTTCCGGGACATCAGCCACTACGTCGTCGAGATCAACCGCCTCGAGAACGACGGCGACCGGATCGTCCGCGAGGCCATCGCCTCCCTGTTCGACGGCGGGATCGACCCCATGGTCGTGATCCGCTGGAAGGACATCTTCGAGCGGCTCGAGGCCGCGATCGACGCGTGCGAGCGCGTCTCGCACATCCTCGAGGGCATCGTCATCAAGAACGCCTAGTGGGCGAGCAGGCCCACTAATGTCGTCGGACCTCATCCTCGTCATCGTCATCGCCACGGCGCTGGCGTTCGACTTCACCAACGGGTTCCACGACACGGCCAACGTCGTGGCCACCTCGATCTCGACGCGCGCGATGCCTCCGCGCCTGGCGGTCGCCTTCGCGGCGGTGTTCAACTTCCTCGGCGCATTTCTCTCGCTCAAGGTCGCCGCGACGGTCGGCAAGGACATCGTCAGCGCGGGCTCGATCACGATGACGATCGTCTTCGCGGGCCTCGTCGGGGCGATCGCCTGGAACCTGGCGACGTGGTATTTCGGCCTGCCGTCGTCCTCCTCGCACGCCCTCATCGGCGGCTTGGTCGGCGCGGCCTTCGCGGCCAACGGCGCCGGCGCGATCCTCGGCGACGGGCTGCTTGGAAAGGTGGTGCTGCCGGCAGTCATCGCGCCGATCCTCGCGTTCGTCGTTGCAGGCGCGGCGATCATCGGGGCCTACGCGATCGTCGGGCGCCAGCGGCCCGGGCCCGTGAACCGCGGGTTCCGCCTGGGCCAACTGCTGTCGGCCGGCCTGCTCGCCCTCTCGCACGGCACCAACGACGCCCAGAAGACGATGGGCATCATCACGCTCGCGCTCGTCGCACACGGCAACATCTCCGCCGACCACTTCGCGGTGCCCAACTGGGTCGTGATCAGCTCGGCCACGGCGATCGCGCTCGGCACGTACACCGGTGGCTGGCGGATCATCCGCACGATGGGCAGCAGGATCATCAAGATGGATCCCGCCCAGGGCTTCGCCGCGCAGGGCGCGGGAGCGGCCGTGATCCTCGCCGCCTCGCATGCGGGCTACCCGCTCTCGACGACGCACGTGATCTCGGGCGGAGTCATGGGCGCGGGAGCCGCGAAGCGCCTGTCCGCCGTCCGCTGGGGCGTCGCAGGGAACATCGTCATCGCCTGGGTTCTGACGCTTCCGGCCGCGGCGGCCATCGGCGCGGTGGTCTATGCGGTCACGCGGATCTTCGGCGCCACCAGCGCGGTCGGCCCGGTCGTCGTGTCGCTGTTCATCATCGCCGGAAGCACGGTGCTGTTCCTCAACCGCGCCCGCGGCAAGGGCGGGCTGGAGGCGACCGCGTGATCGTCGCCAAGATCATCGACGCCCACGCCGCATGGCAGGCGGTGTGGACGGCGGCCGTAGCCGGCGTCGGCATGACGATCGTGTTCTCGCTTGCCGTCCTGGGGGCCACGCGCTCGACCGACATGCGGCGCAACGACCAGCCCGCGCAGGCCGGCGTCTTCGCCTTGCTCGCGCTGCTCGGGCTCGCCGCCACGATCGGCGCCGTGGTCTACGCGATCACGCTGATCACGACGAAGTAGGCAGCACACTCGGACCAGGCAACCGCCAGTCCGCCTTCACCACGCGCGCGGGCGCGCCGGCGACGATCGAGTACGGCGCGACATCCGCCGTGACCACGCTGTTTGCCCCGACCACCGCACGCTCGCCGATCGTCACGCCGCTCGTGATCACGACGTTGGCGCCGCACCAGACGTTGTCGCCGATCCGGGTCGGTCCCTTGGTCGTGAACCCCTGCCAGGTGATTGGACGCGTGACGTCGTCGAAGCGATGGTTTCCGTCGGTGATGAAACAGCCGTTGGCGAACATGCAATGGCTGCCGATCTCGACAAGCTCGACCGACGCGACCATCACGCCCAGGTTCAGGAACGTGCCCTCGCCGATCCGCACCCGGGCCTGGTCGGGCGCAGTGATCCACACCCCCGGCTCGAGCAACGTGTGCTCGCCGACCTCCAGGCGCCCGTCGCGAAACGCCTCCAGGACGTTGCCGTGGACCGGCCAGCGGCAGAACGCCCGCCGGCGCGCGAACTCACGGTGAATCCGCAGGCGGTTCCACGGAAGCGCGTTGCGCTCGTACCACCGCCACTTCTGCCACCAGAGCTTCGCGTTGCTCACCAGACCGCGGAGCTTTGCAGTTTGTCCATTTTGAGCGGCGACGCGCCAGAACTGTGGTAGCTGTGATCCTCATGCCGATGTTGTGTTTGAGCGACATGCAACGACTACTCCTGCTCCTCTCCCTCGCCATCGCGCTCGTCGCGATGGCCATCCCCGCCACGTCGGGGGCGAAGGTCCACCACGGCAAGGGTCATAAGGCCCGCGTTGCCGACCGCAACCACAACGGCATGCCCGACAGCTGGGAGCGCAAGTTCCGCGTCCACAAGGCCACGGCCGACCCGGACCACGACGGCGTCCAGAACCTCGGTGAGTTCCACAACGGGACGAGCCCGCGCGACGCTGACACTGACAACGACGGTGTCGACGACGGCAACGACGACGCCAACCACGACGGCATCGACGACGCCGACGAGCAGTCCGGGACGATCAAGTCCTTCGACGGCACGAAGCTGATCGTCACGCTGGTCAACGGCGACGAACTCAGCGGCACCGTCACCGATCAGACCGAGATCGAGTGCGACACCCCGTCGCCGGCACCGGCCGCGGCCACCACGCGCCATGACGACGGCGGCAGCGACGACGGGGCCGGTGACGACCACGGCACCGACGAGACCCCTGCTGCTCCGACGACGACGCCCGGCACGCAGCCGCCGTCCGACGACGACCCCTCCGACGACCAGGGCGACGACCACGGCGACGACAGCGCGAGCTGCGGCAAGGACGCGCTCACTCCCGGCACCATCGTGCGGGAGGCCGAGCTCAACCTGACGTCGACTGGCGCGATCTTCCACAAGATTGAGCTGGGAGGGAAGGCTCCGGCCTAAGCCGGCGTCCTCCCCTACGAGGATGCAACCACGCCTGCTCAAGCACCCTGCCCGTCTGGCCGGCGCGTCACTCCTGCGACTGCAGGATGACCAGCGGCTCGTGG
>JAWVFZ010000124.1:0-6964 GCA_033855555.1 Solirubrobacteraceae bacterium | reverse complement strand
CGGTCACCGACCCGCACGCGGTCGTTCAGGAGCGCCGCGACTCGCTGCAGCGCCGAGTCACCGGCTTGGTGGCCCAGCTCGTCGTTGTAGTCCTTGAAGCGATCGAGATCGCACAGGACGAGCGAGTAGCCCTGGCCGTAGCGCGCGGCTCGGGCGGCGAGCTCGGCGAGATCCTCATGGAGGCGTAGGCGGTTGCCCAGCCCAGTGAGCGGATCCCGGCGGGACTCCATGCTCAGGCGCTCGTTGACGACCTCCAGCTCGCGCCCGCGCTCGTCGAGCTGGGCGTAGAGCGAGTCCTGGTTGCGGCGCAGAACAGACGCCCGCGCAACCAGGGTCGCCCCGACGACGAGCACCCCGATGCTCAATGCCAGCTGCGCGCCCGCGACCGCATGGTCGGCGGCGAAATCGATCTGAACGCCGCAGAGCGCGACAAGCGTCAGCGAGGGCAGGATGCCGCCTCGGCGGCGGCTGAACTGCTCGACGTCGGCAACGGCGACCACCGGACCAGCGGCCCACGCCCCGATCCCGATGAGCAGCATCCCCAGGCCCCACAGTGCGTCGACGGCGTTCGTGCCGGCGGCGTAGCTGCCCTCGATCAGCAGCTCAGACCACAGGATGAACGCCACCGCCTCGATCACGACACCCAGCAGCACCGCCGCGATCCCCGGGTTGCGCCGCACGTCGATTGCGCCCGCAAGTGCGGTCTGCAACATCACCAATGCCGCGGAGATGTAGAAGACCGGGTACGCGAGGGCGCTGACCTTGGCGCCGTCGGCGATCGTCGAGCCTTGGATGTCACTCCAAAGCAGCGCAGTCATCAACGAGCAGACGGCCACGACCAACGGCGCCAGCTCGAGCCACACGATGCTGCGTGCACGCCGACCTCCCCTACCCAGGCGAAGGACCCCGGCCGCGGTGATCACGGCGAACGCCATCCAGCACAGGTCAGCCGGGTTCGGGGATGCCGGGAACGACGTGAAGCCGTAGACGTCCCAGAACAGCTGCCCCGCGAACCAGGCCGCACATCCGCCGAGCAGGAGCGCCCAGCCCGCGCGGTGCGACGCGCCGCTGCGACGCCAGGCCGCGAAGACACCGACCACCGCAGCGAGCGACGCGAACGTCCAGCCTGCGTTCTCCACCCTCAGCTGCGTGGTGGGCCCGGCCAAAAGGTACCCAGCCGTCAAGGCCGCGACGGCAACAACCGAGAGCGCGACCAACGCGACAAGCTCCTTGGGCGTATCGGCCATCGCGGATGAGCGTAGCCTCGACCCGCATCACTGGCTCAGGGATGGTCCGTTCGCCGCCCCTCAGGCGGACACGTTCACGACGACGCGCTGGACGCTGTTGTTCGCGTAGCCGCCGAGGTTCCAGGGCGGCTCGACCGGTTGGCGGCGCCCGTCGCCATCGCTCGCGCGGCAGCACAGCTCGTGGCGACCCGGCGACGCCTCCCACGAGAACGACCAGCCGCGCCACGCCGCCTGCGAGACGGGCTCCTCCAGCTCCGCGGGCGCCCAGTCGCGGCCGCCGTCGGTGCTGATCTCGACCGACTCGATCGGCGCCCAACCGGACCACGCGCGGCCCCGGAGCACGACGCTGCCGGGCTCGAGGAACCGCTCGCGGGTGAGGAAGTCGGGAATGCCCGGCGGGACCATCAACGAGCGCGGCAGCATCCGCGTGACCGGCTCGCCCACCTCGTCCTCCGCCTGGCGCAGGCGGTAGGAGCGCGTGTGCTGGTAGCCGGCGAACGGCTCCTCGAGCACGGTGATGCGACTGAGCCACTTGACGTTCGTCATCCCGTACCAGCCCGGCACCACGAGCCGCAGCGGGAACCCGTGCTGCGGTGACAGCGGGCGACCGCCGGCCGCGTAAGCCAGCAGCACGTCGTCGCGCAGCGCCTCGGCAAGAGGAAGCGCACGCTCGTAGTACTGCTCGACGCCGCCCTCGACGCCACGGTCCAGGCCGGTGAACAGGACCTCCAGCGCGCCGGCGGCAAGACCGGCCTGCTCCAAGACGCCGCGCAGCGGCGTGCCGGTCCACTCGGCGGTCCCGACCGCCTCGGTGAGCCACGGCTGGCTCACGGCTCGCGGCTCCAGCAGCGCCCGCCCGTTGCCGGCGCACTCCATCGTCACGGCCAGGGTCACCGCCGGCAGCGCGCGCAGCTCCGCGAGCGACAGCGTCAGCTCGCGGCCGACGCGCCCGCCCACTCCCAGGCGCCAGGCGTCCTCGTCGACGGCCGGGACGTCGTAGTGGACGAGCAGGTAGTGCAGGCCGAGCGGCGTCACCGGCTCGCGCAGGAGCTCCAGCGGCATGCCGTGGTTGCGTGTCGCCAGCTGCAGCTCCTGTTGGCTGATCTCCATCGTCGCGCCTCGCCGTCGGCGCAACCGTACTCCGGCTGATGCGCTACTTCGATGCAGGCCGGAGGATCAGGATGACCGGCTGTCCCGCCCGTGGTGGTCTCCCGTCCGTTCGGTTGCTGACCCTACGACCGCGGGTCGCCGGGAGATTCATCGCTACGCACCACCGCGTCGTGGGAGAGTTGCCCGCATGATCTTTCGCCAGATCACCCATGACGACCTGGGATGCGCCTCCTATCTGATCGGTGACGAGGAGGCGGGCGTCGCCGCCGTGGTCGATCCGAAGCTCGACATCGAGGAGTACCTCGCCCTCGCCCGCTACATGGGGGTGCGCATCGAGCACGTGCTGGAGACCCACAACCACGCCGACCACGTGTCCGGCCACGGCCGGCTCGCCGCGGCGACGGGCGCCGCGATCCACGTTCACCGGGGCGCGGCGCCGCAGCATCCGCACGAGCCGTTCGACGACGGCTGGGAGCTGGAGCTCGGCACGGTCCGCGTCCGGGCGCTGCACACGCCGGGCCACCGCCCCGAGCACACGGCCTTCGCGCTGATCGACACGGCACGCGGGCCCGAGCCATGGGCTGTGCTGACCGGCGACAGCCTGTTCGTCGGCGACATCGCGCGCCCGGACCTCGCGGTGGACAAGGCCGAGGGCGCGCGCCTCATGTTCGAGTCGCTGCACGAAAAGCTCCTCACGCTGCCTGACGCGTGCGAGGTCTGGCCCGGCCACGTCGGCGGATCGCTGTGCGGCGGCCCTGGCATGGACATGAAGGTCTGCTCGACGATCTCCTACGAGAAGGCCCACAACCCGTTGCTTGCCGAGACCGACGCGGACCGCTTCGTCGAGCAGGCGATCGGATCGCTGGCGCCGCAGCCGCCGAACTTCCAGGCCATCGTCGCGCTCAACCGCGGCCCGCTCGTCAGCAGCGCAACCCACACCGACCCGCTCACGCCCCGGCAGGTGGAGGGCAGGCGCGGCAACGCCGTCCTGATCGTCGACGTCCGCACCGACCTCCAGTTCGACGACGCGCACATCCCCCGAGCCGTCTGCAACCCGGGGATCCGCGCGGGCTTCGGCACCAAGCTGGCGTGGGTCGCCAGCCACGGCGACGACATCGTGCTCGTCGGCCGCGACGACGAGGACGCCATCCACGCCGCCCACCTGGCCGCCGCGGTCGGCATCACGCCCGTGGCCGGATACCTCGCCGGCGGCATGACGAGCTGGCGCGAGGAGAAGCTGCCCGTCGAGTCGATGGAGCGCATCGGCGTCGCAGAGCTGCACGACCGGATCGACGGCGTGCAGGTGCTCGACGTGCGCGAGCGCTCCGAGTGGGACGAAGGCCACATCGACCGGGCGGTCCACGCCCCGTACCACGACATCGACGTGCTGCCCGCCGGCCTCGACCCATCCAGGCCGATCGCCGCGATCTGCTCGTCGGGGCAGCGAAGCGCCATCGCCGCGTCATTGCTCCGCCGGCTCGGGGCCGAGCAGGTCATCCATGTGGCCGACGGCGGCATGGGCACCTGGAAGCAGCGCGGCTGGCCCGTCACGGGATGACCGTCACGCTGGCGCTCGCCGGCGACACGATGCTCGGCCGCGGCGTCGCGGAGCGCCTCTGCCGCGATCCCGGCGTCTCGCTCCTTGCCGCCGAGCTCGAGGAGATCGCACGCGACGCCGACCTCTTCGTCCTGAACCTCGAATGCTGCATCTCGGAGCGCGGCGAGCGCATACGTGAGCCGGGCAAGCCGTTCTTCTTCCGCGCTCCCCCGGTCGCCGCCCAGCGGCTCGCCGAGATGGGTGTGAGCTGTGTGACGCTGGCCAACAACCACGCGATGGACTTCGGCGCCGACGCGCTCCAGGACACGCTCGAGCACCTGCGCGCGGCCGGGATCACAGCCGTCGGCGCCGGGCCCGACGCCGCCACGGCGCGCGCACCGGCAGTGCTGGAGGGCGGCGGCCTGCGCGTGCGGGTCGTCTCGGTGACCGACCACCCATCCGGGTACGCCGCAGGTCCGGGCGGTCCCGGGGTCGCGTTCGCCGACCTGGGGCACGAGGACGTCCCGGCGTGGCTCCGGGCGCTCTCGGCGCCGGGTCCCGACGCCGACGTCGTGGTCGTATCGCCGCACTGGGGCCCGAACATGCGCGCCACGCCGGTCGCGCATGTTCGCCGCGCCGCCGGCGGGCTCGAGGCGGCTGGAGCGAGCCTCGTCGCGGGGCATTCGGCGCATGTTCCACAGGGGCCGAGCGGGCGCACGCTCTTCGACCTGGGCGACTTCATCGACGACTACGCAACCGACTCGGTGTTGCGTAACGACCTCGGGCTGCTCTGGCTCGTCACGCTCGGAGCCGGCGGCCCGCTGCGCGTCGAAGGCGTGCCGCTCCGGCTGGAGCTCGCGCACACGCGCCTGGCGAGCGACGTCGATACGACGCTGCTGCTGGCACTGCTCGAGGAGCGCTGCGCCGCGGTGGGCTCGGCGGTGCGGCGCGAAAGCGGGAGGCTGGTCTTCGAGCTGGGGTGAGTCAGCGCGTCGCGGCGACCGACAGGACCGGGGGCAGGCGCGTCGCCACCTCCGACCAGCTCGCGCCCGCGTCGGGCGAGCCGAACACGTCGCCCGAGGTGGCGCCGAAGTACAGCTCGAGCGCCGCCGCCTCGCCCGTCCAATCGAACGCCTCACGCAGGATCGTCAGGTAGGCCTGCTCCTGCGGCAGCCCGTTCCCGCGCGCTGTCCAACTGGCGCCCGCGTCGCGCGTCTCGTAGACGCGTACGCGGCTGTCGGGCGTGACGCGATCGGTGTCGGCCGTCAACGGGATCACGTACGCGCTGTCGGGATCGGCGGGGTCCAGCGCGAGCGGGAAGCCGAAGTCGGATGGCAGGCCGTCCGCGATGCTCGTCCACCTCTGGCCGGCGTCGTCGGACCGGTACACCCCGCCGTGGAACTGCAGGAACATCCGCTCGGGACGATCGCGGGCGCGGTGCAGGCGATGGACGCACAGGCCGATCTCGCCCTCGGGCGGATCGTCCGGCAGGTAGTTGGCAACGAGCCCCTCGTTGCCGCGCTGCCACGTCGCGCCGCCGTCCTCGGTGAGCCACACGCCTGCGGCGGAGACCGCCACCGCAAGCCGATCGGGATGACCGGGCCACGTCGCGATCGAGTGAAGGCAGAGGCCGCCCCCGCCGGGCTGCCAGGCGTCGCGCGTCGGGTGCTCCCAGAGGCCGCGGTTGAGCTCCCAGCTCGCGCCGCCGTCGCGGCTCTGGAACAGAACGCCCGGGTCGCCGCCGGCGTAGACCGTCTGCTCGTCCTCGCCCAGGGCGATCGTCCAGATCCGCTCCAGCGCGGCATCGCCGCCCTCCGGAAGCTCGACGCCCTGCGCCTGCTGCCACTCGCCCGCAGGGTCGTCGGCGTACCAGAGCTTGGGCCCGTAGAACGCGGACGTCACCGACGCCAGCACGCGCCCCGTGCGCGGGTCGCGGAGCGCGTACTCGACGGGCTCGCCGGCGAACGCGCGCGCGGTCACCTCGAACCGTCCGCCGGGCTCGCCATCGAGCGCGAACAGTCCCTTCCTGGTCCCAAGGAGCAGTTCGGTCACGCCCTCATCCTCCCGAGATCGCCGGCAGAACGTCGATGCGATCCTCGGCTTCGACGGCCGTTTCGCCCCCGCCGCGCTCGCCGTTGACGAACACGTTGATGTGCCTGCGGATCAGCCCGCGCTCGTCGAGGATCCAGCCGTCGAGCGCGGGATGCGCGCGCTCGAGCTCCCGCAGGAGCTCGAGCACGTCGCTGCCCTCGATCGGGTGCTCGGCGAGGTCACCGGCCAGCCGCTTGAGGGGGCCGCGAAGCCGCACCACTGGCATGCCCGGATCGTACCCCGGGGCCTGGCCACGGCGACGCGGCCTCGAATCAATCCACGTCGAGACGCGGGCGCCTGCAGGCAGTATCGAAGCAAGCGTCGGGGCGGCCCTGCGGGCCGCGGTGGAAATGCACATCGTCCTGACGCTGGGCACCGGATCGGAACGCGCGGACGAGCGCGGGAATGCGGAAACGAGCCATCATGGCCTCCTGCGGGTGGGATGGACGGTGCACTACCCCGGCGCACCGTGGGACCGACGTTACGAACAGTCGGTACGGAGATTGTAACAAGCTTGTGACATGGGCTCATGAGGAGTGCCGCGGATAATCAGCCGCATGCTTGTGATCAGCGGGGGTGAGGTGCGTGCGCTGCTCGATCTCGATGCGCTCATCGATGCACTCGCAGGGGCAATGGCCGACCTGAGTTCCGGCAGAGCATCGGTGCCCGCGCGGATCGCGGCGATGGTTCCCGAGCGCGAGGGGTTTCTGGCGGCGATGCCCGGCTACGTGCCGTCGATGGGGGCTCTCACGACCAAACTCGTGTCTCTGTTTCCGCAGAACGCAGGGACGCCGGTCCCGACCCATCAGGCCGTGATCGCGGCCTTCGACCCCGAGACCGGATCGCCCATCGCCCTGCTCGATGGCACCGAGATCACCGCGGCGCGCACCGGCGCATGCTCTGCGCTCTCGGCCCGCCTGCTGGCGCGCGACGACGCCTCGGTGCTGGCTGTCCTGGGGACCGGCGTGCAGGCACGCTC
>JAWVFZ010000123.1:0-6192 GCA_033855555.1 Solirubrobacteraceae bacterium | reverse complement strand
CGGCGCGCCAGCTCCCCGATCGGGATCGGGCCGTCGCCCCCCGTGCGGCCAAGCTCGGCGAGCGCGCGCAGCGCGTACGGACTCTTGCTCGTGATCGAGATCACGAGGAGGAGGCTACGACACCCACAACGGGCTCAGTCCTCGGCGTCCTCGTGGACGAGCTCGTCGGGCTCGCCGTCGACCGCGGTCGCCCGGTCGGCCTCGACCTCCGGGGTGGGCGCGTCGAAAAGCGGATCGGCGCGGCCTTCGCCGTGCGAGGCGTTCTCGATGAGCTCCGCCTCGGCGAGCTCGAAGCCCTCAGCGTCGCCGCCTCCGGCCTCGTAGACGGGCTCCAGCGCCGGGTCGCCGTGGGCGTCGTCGAGCCGTGGCCCTCCGATCGCGCTCGCCTCGGCGGCTGCAGCGGCCTCCTCCGCGGCCACCAGGGCGTCGTCACGCGGAGCGGGCTCGGGCTCGGCTGCGGGCGTGGGGACCGGCTCCGGCACCGGCACCGGCTCCGGCTGCTGCGCCGCGGGCTCCGGAGGGGAGGCAGGCGAGTCGGCTGCGGACGGGGCGGCGGAGCGCTGGGCGGCCAGTCCGGCGCCGAGGACTCCGAGCCCGGAGAGGCGCAGCAACCACGCGAAGCGGCCCTTGATGCGAAGCAGGGTCGGGCCGACGAGCAACGCTGCTCCGGCCAGGAAGTTCTTGTTCGTCGGCATGCCTCGACACTACCCCTTGGGCAGCGGAGCCCAACCCGAGGCGGTTTCTACAGCCAGCCGCGCTCTGTGGCCATCAGGACGGCCTGGGCGCGATCGACGGCGCCGAGCTTGCCGTAGATGTTGTGCAGGTGCGTACGCACCGTGCTGGTCGAGAGCTGGAGCTCGAGCGCGATCTGCTTGTAGACCTTGCCCTCGGCCAGGCGCTTGAGGACCTCGACCTCGCGGGTGCTCAGGGGGCACGGGTCGATCTGGCGGGCGCGCCCGGTCGTCGGGTAGGGCAGGTCGTACATGATCGAGCGCAGCTCGGTCGGCCCCAGGCCGATCGTGCGCGCCGTCTTCAGCAGCTCGGTGGGCGACACCGCGCCGCCCTGGGAGTAGTGGGCGAGCATGTCGGCCAGGCGGACGAAGGCGCCCTCGCCGGTGGCGTCGTCGGAGTGATGGCGCTCGATGACCGAGGCGACCGCCTTGGGCAGGCCCCAGCGGCGAGCCAGGACGCCGCCGACCAGCGCGTGGTCGACGCCGAGCTCGCGCCGCTCGCGGTGGATGCGCTCCTCAGGCGTGCGCGCGCCGGCGTGGACCTGCTGCGGGTAGCCGGGGTAGGCGTGCATCAGGACGAGCTTGCCGATGTCGTGGAGCAGCGCCGTGACCATCATGCGATCGCGGTGCTCGTAGCCGACCTCGGTCGCGATGCGGTCGGCCGCGCGCTGGGTTGCCACGCCGTGCAGGCGGAAACGCTCGGGAGCGGCGTCCCAGACGGACGAACGCTCGAAGAAGTCGAAGGTGCGGGCTCGGGTGGCGAGCGCCTGGACGGCCTCGGGCGAGAGAAGCTCGACCGCCTGCACGACGGACTCGACCTTGCCGCGGCTCTTGCCCTCGACCTGGTTGCCCAGGCGCAGGACGGCGATGACCAGCGCGACGTCGCTCTCGACCGCAGCGACGACGTCGCTGGTGGAGACGCGGTCCTGCTTGACGATGCGCAGCAGCCGGTTGCGCGACTCGGCCAGTGCCGGAAACGCCTCCAAGGCCTCGAAGGCGGCGGTCAGACGGCGGCCGTGGCCCTCGTTGTGGTGGCGCGAGGCGCCGCCAGGATCCTGGGCAGGTGTATTCATGGAGAGGGCTGGTTCGGCCATGGTAGGTGTCTCATCCGTCCGTAAGTCAGAGCGGGGTCGCCACCTGTATCGGCAGCAGTGGACGGATGATTGAGTCCTGCCGGAAAACTCGTCCACTCAGGCACGCGGGAGCGCGGCATCCAGCCGCCGCAACGTCTCCTCGCGACCCAGCACCGACAGCGTCTCGAAGATGCCCGGAGACACCGTCGTGCCCGCCACCGCGACGCGCACCGGCTGGAAGACGTCCTTGGGCTTGGCATGGCGCGATTCGATGACCCCACGCAGCGCCGCCTCGATCCCCTCGACGGTCCAGGGGTCGACGTGCTCCAGCGCGGTGCGCGCCTCGCCGAGCGCTCCGAGCCCGTCCACGTCGAGCCATTTCTCCCGTGCCGCAGCGTCGTCGGACGGCCCGTCGAAGATGAATCCGGCGAGTGGCCAGAAATCCGCAAGCGTCTGGATCTTCTCGTGCGAGATCGCCACGGCGTCGGCCAGCCCGGTGCGGCCCGTGTGCTCCTCGAGCAACCGCGTGAGCTCGTCCAGCGAGAGCTCGCGCATGTAGCGCCCGTTGAGCCAACGCAGCTTCTGCTCGTCGAAGCGGGCGGGGTTGCGCTGCACGCGCGTGATGTCGAACTGCGCCACGAGCTGCTCCGTGGACAGAATCGTCGCGTCGTCGTCGGCGCCCCAGCCGAGCAGCGCGAGGTAGTTGCGCACCGCCGCCGGCAGGTAGCCGGCATCGCGCAACTCCTGCACGGAAGCCGCACCGTGGCGCTTGGAGAGCTTCTTGCCGTCGGGACCGTGCAGCAGCGGCAAGTGCGCGTAGAGCGGGGGCTGGACGCCGAGCGCCTCGAGCACGAGCACCTGCTTGGGCGTGTTCGAGAGGTGGTCCTCGCCGCGGACGACGTGCGTGATCTCGGAATCGAGGTCGTCGATCGCGACGGCGAAGTTGTAGAGCACCGTTCCGTCGGCGCGTGCGATCACCGGGTCGTCGAGGTGGACGTGCTGGAAGGTCGTGTCGCCGCGGATGATGTCGTGCACGACGGTGGCGCCTTCGTCGGGCACGCGCAGTCGCACGGCGCCCTGCGCCTCGTCCTCGCCACGGAAGCCGCGATCGGCGCCGTGCTCGTCCTTGAACGCCCTGACGTCGTCTGCCGTCGCCGTCGAGCGGTAGGCGTGCCCGTCTTCGAGCAGGCGCCGAAGGACGTCCTGGTGGCGGTCGGACCGGCTGACCTGGCTGATGGGGCCCTCGTCGAAGTCCAGCTCCAGCCAGCGCAGCGCGTCGAGGATCTGCTCGACGTTCTGCGGTGTCGAGCGCTCGCGGTCGGTGTCCTCGATGCGCAGCACGAGCGTGCCGTCGCCGCCGCGGGCCATGAGCCAGTTGTACAGCGCAGTGCGCGCCCCGCCGATGTGAAGGTTGCCCGTCGGGCTCGGAGCGAAGCGGACACGCAGGGCGGGCATTGCGGTAGGACTCTAAGCAATGCTCATCGGCGCCCACGTCTCCCCTGCCGGCGGCCCGGCCAAGGCCGTCGCGCGCGGCGCCGAGATCGGCGCCGACGCGATCCAGATCTTCAACCAGAACCCACGCGCCTGGAGGGCGCGGGACTACACCGACGCAGAGGTCGCGGCATACCGCGCAGCGCGTGAGGAGCACGGGATGGGCCCGTTGCTCATTCATGCCGTGTACCTGCTCAACTGCGCCTCCGAAGACCCGGAGATCCGCGACAAGTCGCTGGCCTCGCTGATCATCGCCCTGCGCGCCGGGGCGGCACTCGGCGCCAACGGCGTCGTCCTGCACCCCGGCTCGGCCAAGAGCGGGGAGGTGGGCCCGGCGATCGCGCGCGCGGGCGCCGTGATCGCCGAGGCGCTGGCGGAGACCGAGGGCTGCCCGCTACACCTCGAGAACACCGCCGGCGCGGGCGGGACGCTCGGTCGTTCGTTCCACGAGCTCGCCGCCCTGATGGAGGCTGCCGGCGGCGACGAGCGGCTCGGGCTCTGCCTGGACTCCTGCCATCTCTTCGCCAGCGGATTCGACATCCGCACCGCCGAAGGGCTCACGTCGGTGCTCGACGAGTGCGTCGAGCTGGTCGGCCTCGAGCGGCTGGGCTCGCTGCACCTCAACGACTCGCAGACGGGGCTCGGCTCCAACGTCGACCGCCACGCCACCCTCGGCGACGGCGAGCTGGGCGATGACGGCTGTGCCGTGTTCCTCTCCGAGCCGCGCTTCGACGGGCTGCCCTGCGTCCTGGAAACCCGCCCGAGCGCCGAGGTGCTCACCCACTGCCGCGAGCTACTGGCCGACGGACGCAGCTCCCGCAGTTAGCGGTGATCTACCAGCTACGTGGTCAGCATGGAGACCGTTGAGCCCCCTTGACAACGAGCGGTGACCCATAGAGTGCGACCCCCCGCCCCCGGTCCAGCGGTAGAGCGAGGGGCCGCATGCGCGACCGTACACCAGCCACGCTTACAAGTGTGGCGAATTGAGACGAACCTGAGACCGCGCGGTGCGGTCGATTCGAGTCAGCCGGCGACGGCAGCCGGCTCGGGCGCAGGCGCCAGTGCCAGCGGGCCGAGGATCCGGCCGAGCTCGGCGCGCAGACTTGGCGTCTCGGCGACGCGGAAGCCCTCCCCCAGGCGTAGCAACCGGCGACCCGCAGAGGTGTCGATGTCGAGCACCACCTCGGTCTCGCCGGGGAACAGCTCGAGGACGTGCTTCAGCTCTTCGATGATCGTCGCCGCGTGCAGCTTTGCATCCAGGCGGACGCGCACCGGCCGGGGGCCGAGATCGAGCCGCGAGACCTGCTCACGCGCGCGCTCCACCTCCTCCTGCGAGGGCTTGAACGGCGTGACGTCCTGCACGACGAGGCACGTCTTGTCGGCGTCCTTGCGATCGACGCGGCCGCGCACGAGGACGACCTCGTCGACGCCGAGCGCGCCCTCGTACTCCGCCAGCGCCTTGCCGAACACCAGGATCTCGATCGATGCCTCGAGGTCGTCGAGCGTGGCGAACATCATCGGGTCGCCCTTGCGCGTGCGGATCTTCTTGCACTGGGTGATGATGCCGCCCGCCGTGACCCAGTCGCCGTCCTTGTGCTCGTTCAGCCTGGCGAGCGGGACGTCGACCTTCATCCGCAGCGCCTCGCGCACCTCCTTGAGCGGGTGGGCGGAGATGAAGAGGCCAATTGCCTCCTTCTCGACGGCCAGCAGGTCGTGTTGATCGAACTCCTCCGTCGGGATCGGCGGGTGCGAGGGCGCGGCGAACGCCGCCGCGGCCTCGGATCCGGCGGCCGACTCACCACCGAACGCCATGTCGAAGATCGAGCCCTGGCCGATCTGCGCATCGAGCTGCGTCTTCTGGCCGGAGGCCTGGGCCTGCTCCAGGACGGCGAGCATCCCCTTGCGGGTCGCGCCGGTCGAGCCGAATGCGCCGCACTTCACCAGCGCCTCGATCGCCTTCTTGTTGACGCGCTGCGGGTCGACGCGCTCGCAGAAGTCCCAGATCGACTCGAACGGTCCTCCCTCCTCGCGTGCGGCCTTGATCGCCTCCACCGCGGAGTAGCCCACGCCCTTCACCGCGTCGAGCCCAAAACGGATATCGCCCTCGTGCACGACGAACTCGTGGTCGGACAGGTTCACGTCCGGCGGCAGGATCTGGATGCCCATCTCCTCGCAGCGCGCGGCGAAGAAGGGCACCTTGTCCTTGGTCGACATGACCGAGCTGATGAGCGCGGCCATGTACTCGGCGGTGTAGTTGGCCTTCAGCCACGCGGTCCGGTAGGTGATCAGCGCGTAGCACGCGGCGTGCGACTTGTTGAAGCTGTAATCGGCGCTCTTCTCGTTGGTCGCCCACAGCCACTCCGCGACGTCCTGGCGCGTGCCGCTGGCCTTGCAGCCCTCGAAGAACGCGGGCTTGAGCTCGCCCATCGCCTGGCGGTTCTTCTTGCCGATCGCCTTGCGCAGGTCGTCCGCCCTGGCGCCCGAGAAGCCCGCGATCTCCTTGGAGATCTGCATCGCCTGCTCCTGGTACAGGATCACGCCGTAGGTGCCGCCGATGATGTGCTCCAGGCGCTCGTCCGGGATCGAGACGGTGCCGACGTCGCGCTTGCCGCGCGCGTAGGTCGGGATCTGGTCCAGGGCCCCCGGCCGGTAGAGCGCCACGAGCGCCACGAGGTCGTCGAACTCGGTCGGCTTGACCTTCTTGAGTGCCTCCTGCATGCCCTCGGACTCGAACTGGAAGACCCCGACCGAGTCGCCGCGCGTGAGCATCTCGTAGGTCTTGGCGTCGTCGAGCGGGAGCGTCGTCATGTCCGGGCGCGCACCGGCCGAGCGCTCGATGATGTCCAGGGCGTCCTCGATGACGTCGAGGTTGCGCAGGCCCAGGAAGTCCATCTTCA
>JAWVFZ010000122.1:0-9785 GCA_033855555.1 Solirubrobacteraceae bacterium | reverse complement strand
TGGGCATCTCGCGCCAGTTCGTGGCCGACCGCGAGGAGGGCGGCTTCGACGGGTTCCTGCTGGCGCCGGTGGACCGCACGGCGCTGTTCGTCGCCAAGGCGACCTCGCTGTTCCTGTTCCTGGTGGCACTCGAGATCGTGGCCGTCCCGGCCTTCCTGGTGATGCTGCTGGGCCCCGCGCCACAGGGCTTCGGGCGGCTGGTCGCGGCGCTCCTGCTGGCCGACCTGGGCATCGCGTTCGTCGGCACCCTCGTCGGCGCGCTGGCGGTGCAATCGCGCGCCCGCGACCTGCTCGTGCCGCTGCTCTCCCTGCCGCTGCTGATCCCGCTGCTCATCGGCGCGGTGAAGCTCAGTGCCCCGGTATTCGGCGGTCCGGTCGCCGCGGCCCGCTGGCCTGCCGTACTTGCGCTGTACGATCTCGTGTTCGGGCTGGTCGCCTACGCAGTGTTCGACTTCCTCCTGGAGGACTGACCAACCGATGTACGGCTCGCGCCTTCGCGCCCTCTCCATCGCAACCGTCATCACGCTCTCCGGCGGCTTCGCGCTCGCCGCGTTCTATGCACCCGAGGACGCGGACCAGGGCTTCATGCAGAAGATCCTCTACCTGCACGTGCCGATGGCGATCGTGGCGCTCTGCGGCTTCGTCTTCGGCGCCGTGTGCGCGATCCAGCACCTGCGCACCGGCAGCTCGCGCTGGGACCTGCGCAGCTACGTGGCGATCCACCTGTCGCTGATCCTCGGGGCGGGCGTCCTCATCACCGGCTCGATCTGGGCGCGCGCGTCCTGGGGGCACTGGTGGGTCTGGGACGAGCCAACGCTCGTCTCGTTCCTCATCGTCTTCCTGCTCTACGCCACCTACCAGCCGCTGCGCTTCTCCATCGAGGACCGCGACAAGCAGGCGCGCTACGCCAGCGTGTTCGCGATCACCGCCGGCGCGTTCGTCCCGCTGAACTTCCTGGCGGTGCGCCTGGCGCAGGCCTACACGCACCCGCGCATCTTCGCCACGGCCAGCGGCGGGCTGGAGCCGCGGATGCGGGTCGCCTTCTACGTCTGCCTGCTCGGCATGGCGCTCCTGTACGTCACTCTGTGGAAGTACGAGATGACGTCGAAGAACACCAGCGCCCAGCTCAAGGCCCTGCGCCGGCGCCTCGCCGGCGACGAGGACGGGTCGCGCCGCTCGGCCGCCCCCACCCTGGAGTCCGCCTGATGCTGATCGCCGCTTCTGATGTGACGCTGCCCGACAACTCCGGCTACGTCGTCGCCGCCTACCTGGTCTTCCTGGCGCTGCTGCTGATCTACGTCGCGATCATGGCGACGAAGCTCAGCCGCTTCGAGCGCGAGCTGGTCGAGCTCAACAAGCTCGCCGAGGAACGCGAGGTTGCCTGATGGAGCTCCTGGCGCTCGGCGTCTCGCACAAGACCGCACACGTCGCCGCGCGCGAGCGGCTGGCGTTCTCCGATCCCGAGGCGCGCCGGTTCCTCGAGGAGCTCGTCGGCGAGGGCGTCCAGGAGGCGGTGCTCATCTCGACCTGCAACCGCACGGAGCTCTACGTCGTCGCGGGCGATCCCGTCGAGGCGGAGTCGGTCGCTCTGAGCGCGCTTGCGCGGCGGGCGGGCATCCGCCCCACCGAGCTGGCGGAGGTCATGTACTTCCCGCGCAACTGCGACGCCGCGCGCCAGCTCTACCGGGTCACGAGCGGCCTGGAGTCGATGATCGTCGGCGAGGCCGAGGTGCAGGGCCAGGTCCGGCGCGCCTACGAGGCGGCCGTCGAGGCTGGCACCACGGGGCCGCTGACGAACCGCCTGTTCTCCGCCGCGCTGCAGACCGGCCGGCGCGTGCGCTCCGAGACGCAGATCGGGTCCGGGCGCACGAGCGTCTCGACCGTCGCCGTCGCGCTTGCGAAGGACGTCGTCGGCCAACTCGCCGATCGCGAGGTCGTGGTGATCGGCGCCGGCGAGACCGGTGAGCTCACGGCGCGCGCTCTGGCCTCCCAGGGCGTCTCCACGGTCTTCGTCGCCAACCGCCACGCGGACCGCGCGCGGTCGCTCGCCGAGCAGTTCGGCGGCACCGTGCTCTCGCTGGACCAGCTCCCGCGCCAGCTCGAGACGGCCGACATCGTCGTCGCCTCCACCTCCTCGCCGCACGCGATCGTGACCGCCGACGCACTCGCCGAGGTGATCGGGGCCCGTGGCGGCCGCCCGCTCGTGCTCATCGACCTCGCCGTGCCCCGCGACGTCGAGCCCGAGTGTGCCGAGCTGCCGGGCGTCTCCGTCTACGACATGGACGACCTGGAGGCCGCGGTCGCGCGCACCCTCGAGGTCCGCTCCGAGGAGGCGCTGCGCGCCGAGCGGGTCGTCGAGGACGAGATCCAGCGCTTCGCCAAGTGGCTGGGCCAGCTCGACGTGGTGCCGACCATCGCCGCCCTGCGCGGCCACGGCGACGCGATCGTCGAGGCGCTTCTGAGCGAGAACGCCGGCCGCTGGGAGTCGCTCTCCGAGCGCGACGGCGAGCGCGTCGAGGCGATGGTTCGCGCCGTCGCCCAGCGCCTGCTGCATGAGCCGACTCTGCGGCTGAAGGCGTCCGGCGGCCACGGGCGCCTGCAGCTGATCCGCGAGCTGTTCGGGCTCGAAGATGGACAGGCGCCTGCGGATTCCCAGCCCGGCGAGGTCGTGGAGCTCGCCGAGCGCCGAGCGCGCGAGCGGTGAGGATCGCCACGCGCGGCAGCGCGCTGGCGCTGACGCAGGCGCGCTGGGTCGCGGGGCGGTTGCCGGGCCAGCACGAGCTCGTGACCGTGACCACGTCCGGAGACCGCGGCGAAGGCCCCGACGACAAGGCGCGCTGGGTCGACGCGATCGAGCGCGCGCTGCTCGACGAAGAGGCCGACCTCGCTGTGCACAGCGCCAAGGACGTGCCGGCGCAGCTGGCGCCTGGCACCGTGCTGCTCGGATCGCCCGAACGTGAGGACCCGCGCGATGCGCTGCTCGGCGAGTTGCGCCCGGGCGCGCGCGTGGGCACGTCCTCGCTGCGCCGCCGCGCGCAGCTGCTGGCCGCCCATGACGACATCGAGGTCGTCGAGCTGCGCGGCAACGTCGACACGCGGCTGCGCAAGCTTGCGGAGGGCGAGGTCGACGCCGCCGTCCTCGCGCTGGCCGGGCTGAGGCGGCTGGGGCGCGCCGACGGTGCGCGACCGCTGGATCTCGTGCCGGCCGCAGGCCAGGGAACGCTTGCCCTGCAGGCGCGCGCGGGCGCCGCCGAGCTCGCGATCGCCGACCCGGGCGCCACCGCGTGCCTGGCCGCCGAGCGCGCGGTTGTGCGGGTACTCGGCGCCGACTGCCACTCCGCCGTCGGCGCGCACTGCGTCCCCGGGCTGCACCTGGTCGCCTGGGTCGGCGCGCCGGACGGGTCTGCCTGGGTGCGCGACGAGCTCGATGGCGACGATCCCGAGGCGCTGGGCGAGGCGGTCGCCGAGCGGTTGCTGAGCGCCGGCGCGAGGGAGCTCCTGTGAGACCCCACCGCGGGTCCGCCCACAACGAGGCCGCGAGCCCCACGGGGCAGTCCGCTGGGCGCGGCCGCGTCCTGCTCGTCGGCGCCGGCCCCGGCGACCCAGGGCTGCTCACGCGCCGCGCCGCCGAGGCGCTGGCGACCGCCGACGTCGTCCTCCACGACCAGCTGATCCCGCGCGAGGCGCTTGACCTCGTCCGCGCCGGCGCCGAGGTGATCGACGTCGGCAAGCGCGGCGGTGGCGAACAGGTTCCGCAGGAGGAGACCAACGAGCTGCTCCTCCGCCACGCGCGGGCCGGCAAGGTGGTCGTCAGGCTGAAGGGCGGCGACCCGTTCGTCTTCGGCCGCGGCGGCGAGGAGGCGCTGCTCTGCGCGGAGGAGGGCATCGAGTTCGAGGTCGTGCCCGGGATCACGGCCGGTGTGGCGGCACCCGCGTACGCGGGCATCCCCGTGACCCACCGCGGCCTCGCCGGAGCGGTCGCGTTCGTCACCGGCTTCTCGGCAGAGAGCGACCTCGACATGGCGGCGCTCGCAGCGTTCCCGGGGACGCTGGTGTTCTACATGGGAGTCCGCACGCTCCCGCGCATCGCCAATCAGCTGATCGCCGGCGGCCGCGATCCCGACGAGCCCGCCGCTGTCGTCGAGCGCGGGACGCTGCCCGACCAGCGCACCATCACCGGCACGCTCGCAACGATCGCCGAGCTCGCACGGGAGGACGCTGTGCGCGCGCCGTCGATCACGATCTTCGGCGCCGTCGCCGCGCTGCATGCCCGCCTCGGCGGACCGCTGCGCGGCCGCACGATCGCGGTGACGCGGGCGCGCGAGCAGGCCAGCCCGCTTGCCGCGCGGCTACAGGCGCTCGGGGCCCGGGTCGTCCTCGCGCCCGCGATCCGCACCGAACCGATCGAGGCAACGCTTCCGGACCTGGACCGGTTCGACCTCCTCTGCGTCACGAGCCCCACCGGCGCCGCGCGCCTGCTCGAGCTCGTCCATGACGCCCGCGCGCTCGCGGGGCCGCGGATCGCTGCGATCGGCCCCGGCACTGCCGCCGCGCTGCAAGCCGGCGGGATCGAGCCCGACATCGTGCCCGCGCGTTCCAGCGCCGAGGGCCTGGTCGAGGCCCTGGAGGGGGTGCCGGTCACGCGCGCGCTCATCGCCCGCGCCGAGGAGGGCCGCGAGGTGCTGCCCGACGCGCTGCGGGCGGGTGGCGCGGAGGTCGAGCTGCTCGCGCTGTACCGCACGCTGGCCGAGCCGCTGAGCGACGGCGACCGCGCGCAGGCGCTCGCCTCCGACCTCGTGGTCTTCGCGTCCTCGAGTGCGGCCAAGGCGTTCGCAGCAGCCGCCGGAACACTCGCCGGACCGCGCATCGCCTCGATCGGCCCGGCAACGAGCGCCACGATCCGGGAGCTGGGCGGCAAGGTTGCAATTGAAGCCGCCGAACACACCCCTAATGGGTTGATCGGCGCGATCCTGGCCGACGCAACCTAATCTTCGGCGTCATGCGCAGGGGTGTTCTGATGACGCTGGCCGTGCTGGCGGCCGCCGGGCCGGCCAATGCCGCGACCCTGCGGGCGGGCGCCGGCCAGGCGGACATCACGCCGCCGCAGACCGGTTACTACCTGGGCGGCTGGACCCGTGCGGACCGGGTGGCGCACGGCACGAGCACAAGGCTCTTCGCAAACACCATCGTGCTGCAGCGCGGCCAGCAGAAGGTCGCCCTCGTCGCCGCTGAGTTGTTCGCGATCCCCGCAGGGCTGCAAGAGGACGTCGCACGCAAGGTCGCGGGCCTCGGCTTCGACCGCACGACGATCCTGCTCCAGGCCTCGCACACCCACTCCGGGCCCGGCGGCTTCTTCCCCAACCCGATCTACAACACCGCCGCGCCGAGCACCGAGACGGTGAGCGACCCGTTCAGCTTCGTCAAGCTCCTCAACCCCGACCCGCCCGACGTGCAGCTCTACACGTTCCTCGTCGACCGCATTGCGGAGTCGATCCGCCGCGCCGACGCCGACCGCGCGCCCGCGGCGGCCGCGTGGGGCCACGCGCAGTTGCTCGGCGTCACCCAGAACCGCTCGATCGAGGCGCATCTCGCCGACCACGGCATCCACGTGCCGTTCGGGCAGGGGAACCCGAGCATGGATCCGGACGGCGTGAACCACACCATCGATCCCGACGTCGACGTCCTGCGCGTCGACAAGCTCGTGCGCCGCAACGGCAAGACCAGTCGCATGCCGATCGGCGCGTGGTCGAACTTCGCGGACCACGGGACCGTCGTCCATTCGGAGTTCGGCGCCTACTCCGGTGACCACCATGCCGCCGCCTGGCGCGTCTTCGTGAAATCGGTCCGCCGCAAGGGCCACGTGCCCGCCCGCCAGACGGTCGTCAATGTCTATCCCAACGGCGACGAGGGCGACCAGACCGCGGGTATCGTGCACGTCGGCCCGGCCGCCGCCGACTGGGTCGGCACCCAAGAGGCCGACGCGATGCTCCGCGCATGGGGCGACGCCGGCCAGCACCTTTCGAAGACCCCCGCGATCGACGGCCGCTGGACGCGAACCTGCTTCTGCGGTCGCGACACCGCGACCGGCAAGGTCGACACGCAAGGCCATGAGGGGATCGGGTTCCTCACGGGCTCGGAGGAGGGGCGCGGGCCGCTGTACGACCTGACCGGCGTCGCGCTCGAGGGAAGGACCAGCCCGGTCGACGACCCGGTCCAGGGCGACAAGATCGTCGCGCCGGCCGGCAACCCGCCGCCTGCCGTGCCGATCGTCGTCATGCGCATCGGCGACCACGTCGTCGCGGGGCTTCCGGGTGAGCCGACCAAGGAGGTCGGGACGCGCGTCAAGCAGGCGCTGCTGGGTGCGCTCGGGAGCGACGGCGTGCACGGCGCCGTTATCGCGGGCCTCGCCGACGACTACATCCAATACATCTCCACACCGGAGGAATACGGTCAGCAGAGCTACGAAGGAGCCTCGACGCTCTTCGGCAAGAACGAGGGAACGTTCCTGCAGGAGCAGCTCGTCGATCTCGCCAAGCGGATGGCGGCAGGACAGCCCGCGCCGGATCCCTACGCGCTGGATCCCAGCTACGGCGTGAAGCCCGACGGAGCGCCCTACCCGGCCGGCGCCGACCACGGGACCGCGGTCCATCAGCCACTGAAGCAGGTGGAGCGCCTGGGCCATGCGTCATTCGGCTGGCAGGGCGCCCCGTCGGGCCATGACATGCCGGTCGACCGTGCGTTCGTCTCCGCCCAGCGCCGCGATCGCCGCGGGCGCTGGCAGACCGTCGACACCGATCTTGGCCTCGACTTCCTCTGGCGCGTGGACGACGCAGGCCGCTACGACGCCACCTGGGAGGTCCCGCTGACCGCCCCGGCCGGGACCTATCGCCTGCGCGTCACGGCGGCGCGTTACGAGCTCGCCTCGCGGGCCTTCGACGTCGGGGCGGCGCACACACTCGCGCCGGTGCTTCGCGACGGCAAGCTGCGTCTCAGCTACCCGGAGCCGGTCGTGAACGTGGACCTCACGGCGCGGCCCGCCGCGGCCAACGGCGGACGGGTGACCTACCGCCTCGGCGGCCGCAGCCACACGGTCCGGCTACGGCGTGGAACGGGCTTCGCCGTGCCGGCGGGCGCCACCATCGCCGCCGGCGGCGCCCGTGATCGCTACGGGAATCGCAACGGCGCAGCTCTGACAGTCGGCTAGTCGCTGGAGGTAGAGGCAGCGGCGCAGGCCGACCATCATCACCTCGGCATGACCTGGAACACGCTGGGCATGCTCCGCACCCCGAGCCAGCTGACCCTCAAGGGCCGCCTCGTGCAGGACGCCGCGTAGCCGAACAACGTCCCTAGAGCTCCGACTAGCCGGCGCTCGGCGGCTCCCCCTCGTCCGGGATGCCGGGCATGTGCTCGACCTCCGGATCGTCGTCGCTGGCCGGGACTCCCATCGGCGGGTCCTCGGGCTCCTCGTTGGGCAGGCCAGTCGGGGCTTCTGTGTCTGTATCCATTGAGCCGGTGTACCCTCGCCGCCGTGTTCGTGACCTTTCTCAGCGACTACGGGCTGCGCGACGACTTCGCCGGCACCTGCCACGGCGTGATCGCGCGGATCGCCCCGGACGCACGGGTGATTGACCTGACCCACGACGTCCCGCGCCACGACGTCCGCACAGGCGCCGTCATCCTCCGCCGCGCGCTGCCCTTCTGCCCGGCGGGCGTGCACCTCGCGGTCGTCGACCCCGGGGTCGGTGGCACGCGCCGCGCCATCGCGATCCGCGTCGCCGAGGAAGATCGTGTCCTCGTCGGTCCGGACAACGGGCTGCTGTGGCCGGCGGCGGAGCGCTTCGGCGGCGTCGTGGAGGCCGTCGACATCGCGCGTTCGCCCCACCGGCTCGAGCCGGTCTCGGCCACCTTCCACGGCCGCGACCTGTTCGCTCCGGTCGCCGCGCAGCTCGTCGGCGGCGCGCCGCTGGCAGCCGCGGGCGACCCGATCGACCCCGACGAGCTCGTGACGCTGCGCCTCCCCGCGCCGCAGATCGAGCCCGAGCGGGTGTTCGCGCACGTGGTGAGCGCCGACGGCTACGGCAACGTCACGCTCGACGTCACCCACGACGAGGGCACCGGCGCCGGCCTGCGCCTCGGCGCGAGCGTTCGCGTCAATGGGACGCCCGCGACCTACGCGCGGACCTTCGAAGAGGTCCGCCCGGGCGAGCTCATGCTCTACGAGGACGCGTACCGGACGCTCGCGCTGGCCGTCAACCGCGGTTCGGCGAAGGACTTCCTGGATCTCAGCCTCGATGACGAGGTGCGGATCGAGCCGTGAAGCTCGGCCGCCCGCGGCTGCACCTCCGCGAGACCGACTCCACGAACGACCGCGCGCGCGAGCTTGCGGCCGCTGGCGCGCCGCACGGGACGCTCGTGACCGCCGCCTCGCAGTCCGCGGGGCGCGGCCGCCAGGGCCGGACGTGGTCGGCGCCGCCCGGCCACGCGCTGCTCATGTCGCTCGTGCTGCGCC
This sequence comes from Solirubrobacteraceae bacterium, assembly GCA_033855555.1. Lineage (GTDB taxonomy): Bacteria > Actinomycetota > Thermoleophilia > Solirubrobacterales > Solirubrobacteraceae > AC-49. The sequence goes on along the minus strand of JAWVFZ010000122.1, from coordinate 1,276 downwards.
AGACCCACCCCCTGCTCCCCCTCGCCGCCGCCGTCGCGGTCGCCGACGCCGTCGGAGTGGACGCCGCGATCAAATGGCCCAACGACGTCCTGGTCGGCGGGCGCAAGGTCTCGGGGATCCTCGCCGAGGGCCGCCCCCAGGAGGGCTGGGCCGTCCTCGGCGTCGGCGTGAATGTCGCGGTGCGGATCGAGGACCTCCCGCCGGAGCTGCACGCGACCGCCGCGACGCTGGGCCGCCAACCCGCTGACGTCGAGGCGTTCCTCGCCGACCTGCTCGCCGCGCTCGAGCGGGCGCTCACGCTCCCTGCCGCCGAGCTGCTCGATGCCTGGCGCGCCCGAGACGCGCTCCTTGGCCGTCCAATCGCCTGGGCGCATGGCTCGGGCACGGCGGGCGGGATCGACGGAGAGGGACGGCTGGTCGTCGAGCTCCCAGACGGCGGACGCACGACCCTGGAAGCCGGCGAGGTCCATTTGGGGTAGGGGGTTCGGCGGCCACTGCTTGCGCTTTGCACGCGGAGCGGGGGTGTGGGTGGCGCGCAGCGCGGTTTGTCTGCGGCGGGCTCGGGGTTGGCTGCCTGCATTGAGGGAAAGGGAGCGTGCGGCGTGGTGTTCTGGGCCGGATCTTCGTCGCATATCGACCAACATCCGGCCCAGATCGCGCTAGGCGAGCGCATAGGTAACGACATCCCGATGGGCGGAACCTTTGTTACCCAAGCGGCCCGGCAGCCGCGCTCGAGCCACTCCCTTTCCCTCGATGCCAGCAGCCAACGCCGGCCCCAACACCCGCAAACGCGCTGCGCACCACTGACGCAAATCGCCCCACACGGGGCAATTCGCCCTCAAGACAGGGCGCTTACGCCGCCTCGGGATCCGCCGTGGTCTTCTTGCGCGGCGCGCGGGGCTTGGGCTTGGGCTTCGCCTTCGGCTTGGTGGGAGCGTCCGCCGCCGCCGCGACCGCCTCGGCTGCTGCGAGCACCGCGGAACGGGCAGCAGCGGCGTCCTCGGCCCTGACCTCGGCCGTCGGCTCCCCGTTGCCCTCGGCCACCTGCTCGGCCGCAGGCTGCCTGGCGGCAGCAGGCTTGCGGCGCGACCGGCTGCGGCGCGAGCGCGAGCGCGGCTTGGGCCCATCGGGCTGCTGCTCGGGCTTCTCGGGGGCGTCGGCGCCGTCCTCGAAGTCGGCGTCGGTGCGGTCCTCGTCGGTCGAGTAGTCGTCGTCGGTGCGGTCGTCGTCCACCGGGACCCCGGGCTCGTCGATCCCGGGCGTGCCCTCGTCATCG
>JAWVFZ010000121.1:0-9988 GCA_033855555.1 Solirubrobacteraceae bacterium | reverse complement strand
CTCCGCCCCGGGTCGCGGGTACAGGCCGCGGCGACTCGGCGGCTTGTGCTTGTACCGCGCCGCCGGCGAGCGTCACCGCGGCCCCTGCGGCGAAGCTCTTGATGAGCGTTCGGCGATCCATGGAGTCCGCACGGGCCAGCGCTGCGGCTGGGACCTGATCGACGCGGTCGGACATCGGGCCTCCTTGGTCAGTGATGCTGACTCCCTGCTCTAGGCCGCAGCGGGCGCCCGGCGCTCGTCGCCGCGGCGATCGACCGGGCGATGATCGCCACGAGCCGGCGCAGCTCGTCCGTGGTCATGGCCAGCGGCGGCATCAGCACGATCGTGTCGCCCAACGGCCGCACGATCGCGCCGCGCTCGCGGGCCGCCAGGGTCACCCGGTGGCCCATCCGCGCCTCGAGCGGGAACGCGGTGAGCTCGATGCCCGCCATGAAGCCCAGCCGGCGGATCTCGGCGACGCAATCCAGCGGCGCGACGTGCTCGTCGAGCAGGTCGCCCAGCAGGGCGATCTTCGGCTGCAGCGCGGCCAGCGTGCCCTCGGTCTCGAAGACGTCCAGCGTGGCGATCGCCGCGGCGCACGCCAGCGGGTTGCCCGTGTAGGTGTGGCCGTGAAAGAAGGTGCGGAACTGGTGGAACTCGCCGAGGAATCCCTCGTAGATCCGCTCGGTCGCCAGCGTCGCGGCCAGCGGCAGGTAGCCGCCTGTCAGGCCCTTGGCGACGCTCATGAGGTCGGGCACGACGCCCTCCTGCTCGCAAGCGAACATCGTGCCGGTGCGACCGAATCCGGTCGCCACCTCGTCCACGACCAGCAGCAAGCCGAACCGGTCGCACAGCTCGCGCACCGCGCGCAGGTAGCCGGGCGGCTGCAGCAGCATCCCGCTCGCGCCCTGCACCAGCGGCTCGACGATCACCGCGGCGACCTCGTCGCCATGATCGCGCAGGATGCGCTCCAGCTCGGCGGCGTCGCCCGGCGTCGTGCGGATGCCGTCGAACAGCAGCGGGCGGAACAGCGTGTGGAAGAGGTCGATGCCGCCGACCGACACCGAGCCGATCGTGTCGCCGTGGTAGCTCATGTCCAGGTACACGAACCTGGTGCGCGTCTCGTCGCCGCGCAGCTTGTGCCACTGGAACGCCATCTTCAGGGCAATCTCGTTGGCCGTCGACCCGTTGTCGGAGTAGAAGACGCGCGTCAGCTCCCGGTCGCCGCGCGGCGCGACGGCCAGCAGCCGGCGCGCGAGCTCGATGGCCGGCGGATGCGACAGCCCGAGCATCGTCGTGTGCGCGACGCGGTCCAGCTGCGCGCGCACGGCCGCGTCCAGCGCGGGGTGGCGGTGGCCATGGATCGTGCACCACAACGACGAGACGCCGTCGAGGTACGCGCGGCCGTCGGTGTCGAACAGCGTGCAGCCCTCGGCGCGCTCGATGATCGGCGCGTCCTCGTCCATCCATCCCTGCTGCTGCGTGAACGGATGCCAGAGGACCTCGTGGTCGGCGGCGCGGAGGTCGGCGGTCGTCATCGTGCTGGGTTACGCGCGGGCGCCGGGCGCCGCGGCTGCCGGGCGCGCGACCCGCGGATCCGTTCGCGATGGAGCCTCCTTCCAGTGTGCGACGGCGCGCCGCCGGAGCATCGCGCGGAACATCTCGGTCGTGCGCGCAAGCAGCTCGCCCGTCCCCCAGTCGACGATGACGCCGTAGTGGCGGACGAGGTCCAGGCTGTCGAGCGCACCCTCGCGGTAGCGGCGCGCGACCTCCTCCGGATCCTCCTCGAGCCAGCTGATCCGTTCGGCGCGGATCCGGTCGCGCTCGCGGGCGGTGTCGTCGCGATCGACCTCGTAGGAGGCCAGCTGCACATCGACTTCGGTGACGACCACGCCGTAGTCCGTGAGGGCACGCGCGATCGAGACGTAGCCGTCGGCGACGTCGTCCTTGACGCGTTCGGGGTCGCGCTCCAACGGGTCACCGAAGCCGCCCCCGCCCGCAGACGGTCGCGTGAACGTGTCGCCGGGACCAACCGGCACGTTGGAGAACACCGCACCGAGGAACCGCTGCGCCTCGGTGCCCTTGTTCAGCCACACGCCGTGGGGCAACGACGGCAGTCCACCGTTGATGCCCCACGTGATCGACCGGGCGCGGTCGCAGCAGTACGACATGACCGTGCGTTCGGCCTCGGTCAGCGTGCCACCCTTCTCCACGCCGCAGCCGCCGCGGTAGAGCCCGGGCCCGCCGGAATCGGTGACGATCTGGTGGCCGGTCGTCACCACCGGCGACAACCGCTCCTGACCCTCGAGCGGCTGGACGGCAAGGCCGACGCCGAACAGCGGTGCGGTGCAGTTGGAGCCGTCCTTGCCGTTGCGACCGCCCCAGCCGCCCACCATCCAGTCGTACCACATGAAGTACGGGTGACCCGCCGAGCGGCAATCGCGCCCGCCGACCAGCAGGTACTCCAGGTTGAACGAGCAGGCGATCGCCCGGTCGGGGAGGATCTCCGACCAGATCTCGAAGACGGCGCCCATGATCTTCTCGTACGGGCCCGAGCAGAAACCGGTCACGGCGATCGGCCACGGGGCGTTGACGACGCTGCCCTCCGGACCGAGGTCGACGTCCACCGCACGGTAGAACCCCGAGTTGAGCGGGACGTCGGGGAAGAACGTCTTCGTACCGGCGACCACGCCGGAGGTCGCCGACCCGAAGCCGGCGTTGAGGAACGTGCCAACCACCGGGTGCGACCCCGACAGGTCGTAGTGCAGGAGGTCGCCGTCGATCGTGAGCTTGACGCGCACTGGGACCAGCCCCTCGTCGCGATCGGGGTCGTAGTCGATGTAGTCCTCGGTCTGCCAGGTCCCGTCGGGCAGTTCGGCGATGCGCTGGCGCGTGAGGCGCTCGACGTAGTCCTGAACCTCGTCGAAGGCCGTCAGCACGGTCTCCCGGCCGTACTTGTCCACGAGCCGGAGGATCTCGCGCTCGCAGATGCGCGTGGCCTCCGCCTGGGCCTGTAGGTCGCCCTCGGTGTCCTCCGGCGCGCGCGTATTGGACAGGATCAGGTGGGCGACGTCGGCCAGGTAGCGCCCGCGGTCCCAGATGCGCACCGGCGGGATGCGCACGCCCTCGCCGAAGTGATCCTTGGCAGTGACGTCGAAGGAGCCCGGGACGCTGCCGCCCATGTCGGCCCAGTGGCCGTTGGACTGCGCGAAGGCGATGATCTGGCCCTCGTGGAAGACCGGGCGGATCACCGACACGTCGTTGAAATGCGTGCCCCCCAGGTAGGGGTCGTTGATCGCGAAGACATCGCCCTCGTGGATGTCGTCCGGGAACGCGGCGATCACGGCCTTGCACTTGAAATGCAGCGTTCCGACGTGCACCGCGATGTCCTGGCTTCCCTGCATCACCGTGTTGCCCTCGGCGTCGCACAGCGCGGAGGAGAAGTCACGCGCGTAGATGACGAACGAGTGGCATGTGCGCAGGATCTGCTCGGCCATCAGGTCCACCGACGTGGCGAAGGCGTTCTTGAGAACCTCGAACGTGACCGGGTCGAGGGAGTAGGTGGGTCGCTCGCGGCTCATGACTGGGCCTCCGTGAGGTGCAGGCGGATGATCAGATGCTCGTCGACCCGCGCCGTGACGCCCGGCGGGACGACCGTGGTGGAGTCGAGCTGGTCGATGACGGCGGGCCCCGGGATCGCCGTGCCCGCGGGCAGGCCCTCGCGATGGAAGATCGGCGTGTCGACCAGCTCGTCGAGCTCGTCGAACTTCACCGGCCGCGTCGTGGCGGGCTCGGGCGGTCCGGCGCGGTCGACCGGCTCGTGGCGCTTCAGCTCGGGCTTGGGCGTCACGCCGATCGCGCGCAGGGCCAGCTGGTAGATCTCCACCGGCGCCTCGTCGCGGCGGTAGGTGTACTCGATCTCGTGTTGCTCGTGGAACTTGGCGATCGCCTCGTCGAGGGAGCTGAGATCCGGGTCGACCGCGACCGCGAGCGAGCGCCATTGGCCGAGGTAGCGCATGGCGATCGTGCGCTGCAGGCTGACGTGCTCGTCGGGAACGCCCTCATGGCGCAGGCGTTCGCGCGCCTCGCGCTCGAGCGCCGCGAACTCCTGCTCGATCTCGCCGCGGTCGGCGAGCTCGGCGGGCCGCAGGTACATCGTCGAAAGGTCATGGCGGACGTCGACGAGCATGCAGCCGAGCGCGGAGGTGATGCCCGGGTTCGGCGGCACCAGGACGACGGGGATCGACAGCTCCTTGGCCACGGCGACGCCGTGCAGCGGTCCCGCGCCCCCGAAGGCCACCAGCGCGAACTCGCGCGGGTCCAGCCCGCGGCGGATCGAGATCAGGCGGACGGCGTCGGCCATGTTCGCGTTGGCCACCTTGATGACCGCGCTGGCCGCCTCGGTGAGCGACATGTCGAAGGGCTCGGCGACCCTGCGGCGGATCGCCGCCTCGGCCGCCGAGCGATCGAGGCGCATGCTGCCGCCGACCAGCTCGGTGCCGAGCCGGCCGAGCACGACGTTCGCGTCGGTGTTCGTCGGCTGGTCGCCGCCGCGCCCGTAGCACGCGGGTCCTGGATCGGCGCCCGCCGACTGCGGGCCGTTGCGCAGCGAGCCGGCGTCGTCGACCCACGCCAGCGAGCCCCCGCCCGCGCCGATGGTGAGGATCTCGATGCTCGGGAAGGTGATCGGGTAGCCGTACTCGACGAACCACTCGTTCGTGGTGCGCATCTCGCCGCGGTCGACGAGCGCGATGTCGGTGCTGGTGCCGCCCATGTCCAGGCCGATCGCGTTCTCGTGCCCGCACAGCAGCGCGAGGTGCCGGCACGCAATGGCGCCGGCAGCGATGCCGGAGGCGGCCAGGCGCGCCGCGTACTTCTGTACAAGCGCCTCGGTCATCACGCCTCCGCCTGAGTGCAGCAGCAGCAGGTCGCCGGTGTAGCCGCCATCGTGCAGGCGGCCGGCCAGGCGCTGGACGTAGCCGCCCACCAGCGGCGACAGCACCGCGTTTGCCACGGTCGTGGAGAAGCGCTCGTACTCGAAGATCTCGGGCAGGATCTCGCTGGATGTCGAGACGCTCACGTCGGGCAGCTCCGCCTCGAGGATCTCCCGCATCCGCTGCTCGTTGGCCGGGTTGGCGTAGGCATTGATGAAGCAGACCGCCGCCGTCTTGACCCCGCGGCGGCGCAGCGTCGCGGCGACCGCCTTTGCCTCCTCCTCGTCGAGGGGCTCGAGGACGCGCCCCGTGAAATCGATCCGCTCGCCCACCTCCAGGCGGTCGCGCCGGCGGATGTAGGGCGGCGCGACGTCGCGGTAGGCGTCCCAGAGGTCGTCCTTGGTCCCCCGCCGGATCTCGATGATGTCGCGAAAGCCCTTGGTGGTGATGAGCGCCGCGCGCGGGAACCGGCGCGTGATCAGGGCGTTGGTGGCGACGGTGGTGCCGTGCGAGAACAGCGTGACGTCGGACAGCCGCACATCCGCCGCCTCGACGCCGTTGAGGATCGCCTCCATCGGGTCGCTGGGCGTCGACGGCACCTTGGCGACGCGGATGTCGGCCGACTGCTCGTCGAGCACGAAGACGTCGGTGAACGTGCCGCCGACGTCGACGGCTACGCGGACTGGGGACATGGCTTCTCCTCCGAAGGCACTGCGTCGTCGATCAGGAACAGACGGGCGGGGCCGTCGCCGACGTTGCGCCCGCGGTGTGCCGGGCCGGGCGGAAGGCGGAAGGCCTCGCCGGCGGCGACCCGCAGCGGTGCCCGCCCGTCGACGAACTCGTACTCGACGGCGCCGCGAACGACGAGTCCGCGGTGGCCGTCCTCACACCACTCCCGGCGGGCGGCGCCGAGCTCGTAGTCCACCATCGCCCAGCGGGCGTCCTCCACGGTCGTCGCCTGCGACGAGATGCCGGGGGCCTCGGCCTCGCGGGTCAGCGTCCTGAAGTCGATGCTGCCCGGTTCGGCCACGGCGATCACGCGAGGGCGAGCTCGGCGACCGAGTCGGTGTGGTACTCGCCTGCCAGGAAGTTCGGCTCGCCCAGCACGCGCAGGTGGAACGGGATCGTCGTCTTGATCCCGTCGATCCGGAACTCGCTCAGCGCGCGCCGGCCGCGGGCGATCGCCTCGTCGCGGTCGCGTCCCCACACGATCAGCTTCGCGATCAGCGAGTCGTAGAACGGCGGCACGCGGTAGCCGTCGTAGATGGCCGTGTCGATCCGGACGCCCGGACCGCCCGGCAGCTCCAGTGCCGTGATCTCCCCGGGGGAAGGGAGGAAGTCGGCGGCGGGGTCCTCGGCGTTGAGCCGGAACTCGATCGCCCACCCGCGCGGCGCGACGTCGTCCTGCAGCACGTCGAACGGCTCGCCGGCAGCGATCCGCAGCTGCTCCTTGACGAGGTCGATGCCGGTGACCATCTCGGTGACCGGGTGCTCCACCTGGATGCGGGTGTTCATCTCGATGAAGTAGAAGTCGCCCGAGGCGTCCACGATGAACTCCACGGTGCCCGCGCTTGCGTAGTCCACCGCCGCGGCCAGCCGCGCGCCGGCCGAGCACATCGCCTCACGCGTCTGCGGATCGAGGTTCGGCGCGGGGCTCTCCTCGAGCAGCTTCTGGCGACGGCGCTGCATCGAGCACTCGCGCTCGTAGAGGTGGATGGCGCCGCCCCGCCCGTCGCCGAGCACCTGCACCTCCACATGGCGCGGGTTGACGATGAACTTCTCGAGATACAGCGAGTCGTCGCCGAACGCGGCCTCTGCCTCGCGCGCGGCCGCCAGGACGCAGCTGCGCAGCTCCTCGGGATCGCCGGCGACGCGGATCCCGCGCCCTCCGCCGCCGGCCGCCGCCTTGACCATGACCGGATAGCCGACGTCCTCGGCGGTCCGCAGCGCCTCCTCCAGCGTCAGCTTGCCCGCGGTGCCGGGCACGACGGGGACGCCGGCGGAGTGAGCCAGCTCGCGAGCGACCGCCTTGTCGCCCATCTGGTCGATCGCCGCGGGGCTCGGCCCCACCCAGATCAGCCCGGCCTGCTCGCACGCGCGCGCGAACGCCGCGTTCTCGGCCAGGAAGCCGTAGCCGGGGTGGACGGCCTCGGCGCCCGTGCGCCGGGCCGCGTCGATCAGCGCGCCGATGTTGAGGTAGCTGTCGCGGGCGGCGGGCTTGCCGACGCACACCGCCTGGTCCGCGACGCGCACGTGCCGCGCCGTCTCGTCGGCCGTCGAGTAGACCGCCACGGTGTCGAGCCCCAGCTCCCGGCAGGCGCGGATGATGCGCAGCGCGACCTCGGACCGGTTGGCGACGAGGATCTTCTGCATGGCAGTCGCCCCCTTCCTCTAATCGGCAAGGACAACGAGGTCCTGGCCCGCCTCGACCGCATCCTCGCTGTCGACGAGGAAGCGCTCGACCACGCCGCTGTCCTCGGCGCGCACCTCGTGGAAGCTCTTCATGATCTCCACGAGACCGACGACCTTCCCAGGCTCCACGGCGTCGCCCTCGTCCACGAACGGATCCGACGTGGGGTTCGGGCGGCGATAGAACGTGCCCGGCAGCGGCGACTTGATTGTCTTCTCGGCCATCGGCCCTCCGATCCGTGGACGCGAGCTACTCGCTACGCGTCCTCCAGGCTGTTGTCGCTCAGGCGCGCGTCGAGCTGCGCATGGAGCTCGACGGCCTCTTCCGCGCTCACCTCCCGGAAGCGCACGCGGTCCCCGATCGGGCGAAGCTGGCCGATCTTCCACAGCGCAGCCTGCACGATCGTCGCCGCGACGATGAAGCCGCCCGCCGTCGGGCCGTCCGGCCCGAGGATGACCGGCAGATCGCCGTTGATGTTGACCGCGCCCACCGGGTACGGGTTGTCGAGGATGTTGGAGGGGTGGCCCCCCGCCACGCCGCCACTCGACCGGGCGAACTCGAAGCGCTGGGACTCGAGCCGCACGCCGGTGCGGTCGGAGTTGCGGTCGACCGCCCACGCGCGCGTGAAGAACGTCTCCATGTCGCCGTCGGTGAGGAAGTCGGGCGCGGCCTGCGGACCACGCATGGCCTCGATCTCCCACTCGCGTGCGTACTCGGGGCGCATGTCGGCCTTCCAGCGCCGCGGGCTCCCGTCGCCGCCGTCCGGCCCGAGTGGCAGGCGATCGCCTTTCGCGAGCGGGCGGCCCTCGTGGCCGCCGAGCGCCCCCATCATGTAAGTGGCGCGGGACCCGAACAGCGGCGGGACATCGATGCCGCCGCCGACGGCGACATACAGGCGGAAGCCCGGTCCGGTGGACATCGCGATCCGCAGCTCGGAGCCGGCGGGCATCCGACGGCTCTGCCATGTGGGCAGCGGCTCCCCATCGATGCTGACCTCCGCATCGGCGCCGCAGACGGCGACGACGCTGTCGCGATGCACCCGCATCGCAAAGTTGCCGAGCGTCACCTCGATCCCCGCAGCGGTCTGCGCGTTGCCCGCCAGGATGTTGGCCGCGCGCATGGCGAGGGAGTCCATGGCGCCCGACGGGAAGAAGCCCTGCCGCAACATCCCGGTCCGCCCGGGGTGGTCCTGCACGGTCGACTGGACGCCGGGCTCGACGATCTCGATCCCCTGCTGTCCGTTGGTGGGCCTCGCCGCCTCCGTCATGGGACCGGCGTCCTCGCGGCCGCCTCGTCGCGCGAGCGGCGCCACTGCTCGGCCTCGTCGCGGTGGCGCTCGAGCGATTCGCGATACTCGCCGACGTCCAGCGGCTGGTCGTCGATCTCGTAGACGTACCGATCTGCTCGCACGTCATCGAACAGCGCCAACAGCTCCTGCTCCTCGACGCGGTGGAAGCGCACGCGGTCGCCAGGGCGAAGCAGCAGCGGGTTGTCGCGGAAGACGGCGTTGCGGCCCTGCAGGTCGTAGACCGGCAGGCTGCGGCCGTAGAGCTGGTACCCGCCGGCCGATTCCACCGGATAGATCGCCTGGCACGGGCCGCCGAGTCCGACCGCCCCCTCCGGCGTCCAGGTACGAGTGGGGTTGTACTTGGGCACGATCGGCACGTAGCGTGGGTCGAGCGGGAACATGAACGGCAGGCCCGGGAAGAAGCCGATGAAGCCGGTCCAGTGCTCGGTCGCCAGCACAGCGTCGAAGAACGCCTCGCGATTCGCGTAGCCGTTGTAGCGGACGATGTAGTCGATGTTGTTGTCACCCTCACAGTTGGGGGCGTCGGCGCGAATGGTGTGGACGTAGCGCTCCACGGCCGCGCGCGATTGCGAGTCGTCGAACGCGATCGGCAGCCGGATCAGGCGGCTCGGGATCTCGATCTCGCGCTCCTCCGGCAGCGCCGCCTGGACCCTCGCGATGTCCTCGACGAGGTCGTGCGCCGAGGTTTCCCGCGGGTCATAGGTCACGAGCATCGACCGGAACCCCGGCGCCGTCTCGACCAGCCCGTCGACCGAGTGCTCGCGCAGCGCCGCGTCGAAGGCGAGCACGAAGAAGTTCAGGGTCAGGTCGAACTCCATCTCGCCGAACTCAACGAGCACCGCGCGGTCGCCGGCCTGCCGGTAGGTGACCGCGGGATGGCCCTGTTCGGCACCGAGGCGCTCGATGATCGCCGTCGCGCCGGCGCTCATGACCGCCCCGCCTCGGTCGAGAGCCCCTGCTCGAGCACGCGTTGCAGCGGGGCGACCTCGACGCCCTCCTGCTCGAGGCGCCGGCGCACGATGCGCGCCACTTCGGTGGCGTTCGGCGCGTCGCCGTGCAGGCAGATCGTCGGCGCCTGCACCTCCACCCGCCCGCCCTCCTGGGTGTCGATGACGTGCTCTTGGACGAGCCGGATGGCGCGCGCGGCGACCCGGTCGGGGTCCCACGCGCGCTTCACGGGCTCGAGCACCAGCGTGCCGTCGGGCCCGTACTCGAGGTCGGGGAACGCCTCGGTGACCAGCCGCACCCCGTGGGCCTCGACCGCGGCGGCGACCTCCCTGCTGAGCAGGAGCAGCAGCAGCTCGCGGTCCACCTCGGCAGTCGCCTCGGCGACGGCCGCGGCAAGCTCCGGGTCCG
>JAWVFZ010000120.1:0-12067 GCA_033855555.1 Solirubrobacteraceae bacterium | reverse complement strand
ATCCGGGCCGCCGGATGTCAACGAGAACATCCACGTGCCGCTGGGAGTGATGGCGCTCCTGCGCACCGAGGTCGACTGGGCGTACAGCAGCGCGCCGGAGCCGTTCTGCAACAGCCGCCGGATCGCGCTGCCGCGCGGGCGCACGCTGGGCGGCTCTTCGTCGATCAACAACATGATCTACATCCGCGGCCACCGCGCGGACTACGACGGCTGGGGCATCCCGGGCTGGTCCTACGACGACCTGCTGCCGTACTTCAAGCTCTCCGAGGACAACCAGCGCCTCGGCGACGAGTTCCATGGCACCGGCGGCCCGCTCACGGTCTCGGACTCGCGTTCGAACAACGAGATGGCGCTGGCGTTCGTGGAGGGGGCCGTCGAGGCCGGGCTGCCGCGCAGCGACGACTTCAACGGCGCCGAGCAGGACGGGGCCGCGATGTACCAGCTGACTCAGCGCGGCGGCATGCGCTGCAGCGCCGCGGTGGCGTTCCTGCACCCGGCGATGGAGCGCCCGAACCTCACGGTGATGCCGTACATGCTCGTCCACAAGGTTCTGTTCGACGGCACCCGCGCCGTCGGCGTCGCGGCCGAGCAGCTCGGCCAGGTCCAGGAGTTCCGCGCCGAGCGCGAGGTCATCCTGTGCGGCGGTGCCTACAACTCGCCGCAGCTGCTGATGCTGTCGGGCATCGGCCCGGCCGAGCACCTGACGATGCGCGAGGTCGAGGTGCTGCTCGACCAGCCGCAGGTCGGCGCGAACCTCATCGACCACCCGGCGGTGTCGACGGTCTTCACCACACCCGAGCCGGTCTCGCTGCTGCAGGCGCTGGAGCCTGCCGCGCTGGAGCAGTTCCAGACCGATCAGACCGGCCCGTTCGCATCCAATCTCGCCGAAGCCGGCGGCTTCGCCCGCGTGATGGGCGGCAAGGCGCCCGACATCCAGTTCCATGCCGTGCCGGTCCAGATCGTCGACGAGGGCACGAGCGACCCGATCGAGCACGGCATGTGGATCGCGCCCTGCCTGCTGGCGCCCGAGTCGCGCGGCAGCGTGACGCTTGGCGGCAGCGACCCGACGGCCAAGCCGGTCATCCGCCACAACTACTACGCCGCCGAGCAGGACATGAAGGTGCAGATGGAGGGGATGCGGCTGCTGCTGGAGATCACGCGCCAGCCATCCCTCAAGCGCTACTGCGCCGCGCCGTTCACCGTGCCGGCCGACGAGGGCGAAGACGCCCTGCGCGAGCACATCGCACGGAACACCACCACGCTGTACCACCCGGTCGGCACCTGCGCGATGGGCAGCGTCGTCGACGCCGAACTCCGGGTACAGGGCGTCGAGAGCCTGCGCGTGGTCGACGCCTCCGTGATGCCGATGGTCCCGCGCGGGAACACGAACGCGCCGACGATCGCCGTGGCGGAGCGCGCAGCGGACCTGATCCGCGGGCGGCCGGCGCTGCGCGAGCAGGAGGTCGCCGCCGAGGCGTAAAAAACGCGCAGCCTCTCGTAGCCGAACGCGCACTGGCGGGCGTCGGCCCCGATGATCGCCCGCCGAGGATCACCGCGCTTGTCGAGCGCGCGATGACCATCATCCCGCCGGCCTCAGCTGCCCCAGAAGTCCTCGCGCAGGATGTCCCCGTCGCCCTCGTGGCGGGGACCGAAGGCCAATAGCTCCAACCCTTCTGATCCGGCCTCGAACGCGCGCGCGACCTTCGGCGCCACGCGGATGGCGTCGAAGGGGCCGACGTCGGCGATCTCGTCGTCGAGCTTGATGCGGCCGCGGCCGCTCAGGACGACGTAGATCTCCTCGGCCGCCTCATGGCGGTGGGCGAAGGCCTGCCGGCAGCCGGGCTTGACGACGTGGAACGCGAGGCCGGTCTCCTGCGCCTCGAGGTCGCGTCCGGCGAAGCGCGCCTCCTGGACCTGGTCGGCGCCGAACTTCGGCGCCATGTCATCGATGTCGCGGAGGTTCTTGATCGTGTAGCTCACGGCACCGAGCGTACCCAACGCGCGCTGACGGTGGTCATCGGTCCGGCGCATCGGTGGGCGCCTGCCCGTGTTCGTTGCCCTTGTCCAATCGATTGAGGAGGTCCACCAATGGACTCAGGCCAGGACAACAAGCGCCGGCGTTTCGGCAGGTCGCCGCGCACGCGCTCCGTACTGCTGGCGACAGGCGTTCTCGCGGTCGCGATTTCGCCGTTCGCCGTGGCCGCCACCGGCGGCGCGTTGCGCGAGGGCGTGCGCAACCCGACGGCGACGCAGGAGACCCAGTTCGTCGCCCGGATTGCGGGGACGACCGCCAACACCGGCGGGTACACCACGCGCCAGTCCAACCTGTCCGCCACCGGCGGCGGCGCGTTCTACGGCTGTCGCGCCGGTGCGCCCGACGCGTCGGCCCTGGCCATCGAGCCATGCGTGCGCGCCAACAACCTGTCGACCGGGCTGGCGTTCGAGTTCAACTCGACGCACGGTGTGTCGGCCGGCTCGATCACGGTGGGGAAGGGTGGAGACACCACCAAGCCGTTCACGACGAACGCCACGGGAGTCGCCACCAACCTGAACGCGGACCGCGTCGACTCGAAGAGCGCCGACCAGATCGTTGCCGACGCCGTTGCCGCGGCGAGCAGGTTCGCCGACGTGGCAGCCGACGGCAAGCTCAACGGTGGCCGCGGCGTCACCAGCGCGACGCCGCAGGGAACGGACGGCACCTACCGCATCGTGTTCACCGACGACGTGAGCAAGTGCGCGCTGACGGCGACCGAACAGACGATCACGGATGCCGGCTCCGTCGCGGTGCAACGCGTCGACGCCAAGACCGTCGACGTCAGAACGCGCAAGGGCGGCGGAGCCGACGGAACCGGCCCGAGCGATCCCGCGCAGCGCCCGTTCCATCTGGTCGCCACCTGCTGACCTGACCGCGCACGGCCGGCCGCCAAGGATGGCGGTCAGGCCGTCGCCGGGCGGGTCATCCCGCCGACAAGGAAGCCGGACCCGAGGTGAGCGCCGAGGACTGGGCCAACCTCGGTGCACAGCAACGGCGGCGTGCCGAAGATCGCGCTGCCCTCGGCCACGAGCAGCTCGGCCTCGTCGGGGAGCTGCGCGTGCTGAATGACCCAGTCGGTCGCGCCTCGGTCGTGGAGCTCGTGCAGATACTGGACCATGCGCTCGAAGCCGCGCCGGCGGGTGCGAACGCGGCCGACGGGGGTGATCTCGCTGCCGAACGTCAGGATCGGCTTGATCTTCAGCGCCGTGCCGAGCATCGCCTGCGCGCCGCCGATGCGCCCGCCGCGGCGCAGGAACTCGAGCGTGTCCAGGCAGAACCAGATGTCGAGGCTCTCGCGCGCGGCGCGCACGGCGTCGACGATGCCCGCAAGGTCGGCGCCGTGCTCGGCCTGCTCGACGGCAACCGCAACCAGGCACGCGAGACCGCCGGCGCCCGTCGCGGCGTCGATCACCTCGATCCTGCCGCGATGGCCGGCGTCGGCTAGTGCGCGCGCCGCTTCGCGCGCGCTCTCGCACGTTCCCGAGAGGCTGGCGGCGATGTGGATGGAGACGACGTCGCGCCCCGCCTCGACGAATGGCTCGTAGCACGCCTTGAAGTCGCCGACCGATGGTTGCGAGGTCGTAGGCAAACGCGGCGACTCGCTCAAACGCGCGTAGAAGGCGTCGAGGTCCAGGTAGGAATCCTCCGGGTGCAGCTCGCCGTCCCAGCCGACGTACAGGCTGACCTGTTGCAACCCCCAGCGCTCGACGAGCTCCACGGGCAGGTACGGCGTGGTATCCGTGACGACGGCGACTGTCTGGCTCACGATGCGCAAGCCTATGTCAGGCGCGCGCGAGATCGCGTTCGGCCTCGATGCCGTAACGCGCGCCCAGCGCGGCGAGCTGGGGTGTGAGCGCCCACCGGTCCGGCAGGGGATCGCCCTCGTGGTCGGCCGCGGCGCCCTTGAGCGCCATCGAGCCGGTGTTGTCTCCGATCGCACGAAGCTCTGCGACTTCCTCGCCGGAGAGCGGCACATCGGACAGCGCGGCGAGCTCCGCGCGCTGCTCTTCGACGGGGCGCCCGTCGCGCTCCTGGATCAGCGTCGGTACGACGCACTCGACGGCCTCGTGGGCGAGGTTCCATGCGCAGGCGAGCTGGAGCGTCGTCAGGCCGTGACGGTCGGCGACCGGGCGCATCTGCGCGATCTTCTGGAGGCCGCGCTCGATCCAGCCGGCGGGGCGGAACGCGCGGTGGTCGCGCTCGCCAAGGCCGATCGCGTCCCCGTGAAACAGGCCGCCGTAGTCGACGACGCGCGTGATCACCTTCACGTCGTGGCGCGCGCACGCCGGCAACACGAGCTCGCCCGGCCACGGCTCCAGCGGGTTGAGGATGACCATCGCCCAGTCGATGCGATCGCCGAAGCGCTCGAGGCAATCGATCACGTCGAGCGTGAAGCCGTTCGCCGGCCCGGGCGCTACGCCGATCGACCGCGTCAGCCCCGCTTCGCGCAGCGCCGCCATGCCGTCCCAGACGGCTTCTGACGTGTAGCCCGTGCGGTCGGGGTTGTGCAGCAGCAGCAGGTCGAACGCGTCGGCGCCGATGCGCTCCAGCGAGCGCTCGGCGGCCATCCGCAGGTAGTCCGCGTAGCCATCAGGCCCGCGCAACGCGGGGTCGGTGAAGCGCGGGAAGCCCTTCGCGCCCTGGCGCTCACCTTCGTAGAAGTCGTGACCCACCGCGCCGACCAGCGAGTAGTCCTCGCGCGGCACATCGACGATCGCGCGGCCGAGCAGGCGGTCGGCTTCGCCCTGGCCGTAGGTGTCGGCGGTGAGCACCGTGCGGATCGACGCGTCTGGCCGGATCAGGGCGAGGAACCGCTCGTCGTCCAGCGCCTCGCCGAAGTGCATGAAGCGCCCGCCGCTCCAGGTGCCGACGGCGGTCGGTGTCGGGTCGAGGCCCATCCGCTTCAGCGTACTCAGGCCAGCGCGCCGTCGAGCGCCCGCAGGAAGCGGTCGGTCGCCGCGGTGCTGTGCACGGCGACGCGGATGCGCGCAGGGTCGCCCAGAGCGCTCCCGCTCGCGACGCGCACGCTCGCGCGGTCCAGGCGCCGTGCGAGGTCCGCGCCGGGGATTCCCTCGGCCGCGACCCAGACGAAGTTCGCCTGGCTGGGCGTGACGGTCAGGCGCTCGCGCGAGCGCAGCTCGTCCACCAGGCGCGCGCGTTCGCCGTGCACGCGCTCGACGCGGCGCTGCACGAGGCGGTCGGTCGAGCGTAGGGCCTCGAGCGCGCCTGCCTGCGCAAGCTCGTTGACGCCGAGCTCCGGCGCCAGGGCTTCGAGCATGGGCTCGGAGCCAGGGCCGCCGAGCGCGTAGCCGACGCGCAGGCCGGCGAGCCCCCAGGCCTTGGAGAACGAGCGGAAGCAGATCAGCCGCGGGAACTCGTCCAGCAGGCCGAGCGCCGCGTCTATGGGCTGCGCGTCGGCGAAGTCCACGAGCGCCTCGTCGAGCAGCACGACGACGCGCTCGGGCAGGGCCTCGAGAAGCCGCCGCAGGTCCGGCGCGGGCACGAGTTCGCCGGTCGGGTCGTTCGGCGAGCAGAGCGCGACGATGCGCGTGTGCTCGTTGATCGCGCTGAGCACCGCATCGACGCCGTAGCCCGCAACGGGCACCGCGTGGGCGCGAGCGCGGTGCGCCATCACGGGATAGAGGCCGTAGCTGGGCCACGGTGTCACGAGCTCGTCCAGCGCCTGGTCCATCAGCGCGTAGGCGGCAGAGCTGAGCAGCTGCGCCGCGCCGTCGCCGACGACGACGCGATCCTCGGGCACGTCGTGGCGGTGGGCGAGCTCGGAGCGCAGCTCGCCGCCGCTGCGATCGAGGTAGCGGTGCAGGCCGCGGCGCGCCGTGAACGTGATCGCGTTGACGACGGTCGGGTGCGGATACTCGGGCCACGTCGTCGCGCTGAGATCGATCGGCTCCACAACCGCGAGCGCCTTGCGGCGGCGCTCCGCCGCCTGCTCGCGCAGGATCGCGTTGACCTCCTCCTCGGGCATCCCCTCGAACTGCTTGTAGTAGTCGAGGAAGCCCACTACTGACCCGGCGCGAGCGTCGGGCCCAGCCCTGCGAAGAGGATCAGCCAGGCCGAGAAGATGATCGCCGCAAGCGCCGCCGTATAGGCGAACACGCGCGTCATCGCTCCCTCGCGCTGGTCGACGCCGGCAGCACGACGGACGAGGATCCACGTGAGGTCCAGCCGCCGCAGGACGCGTAGGCCCAGCAGGAGCGTCATCAGCATCCCGAGAAACGCGACGAAGATCGCGACGCTGACCGTGCCCAGCCAGTACTGCACACGTGACGCGATCCACAGCCACGCCACCGGGATCGGCCCGAAGAAGAGCAGGCAGACGACCACCATCGCGACGAGGATGAGCGCGGCCAGCCAGCGGTCCACCCGGCGGCGGCGCACCGTGCCCCGATGCGGCAGCGCGCGGTACTTCACCGGCGCGGTGCCGGGACGTCGGCCTACGAAGAGGCCGCCGTTGTCGGTGGGGTCGGTGCGAGGCACGCCCGGGCGCTACCCGCCCGACGAGCCGTAGAGCGCGGCGAAGCGGTCCGCGTACTTGTCGTTGACGATGTTGCGCTTGACCTTCAGCGTTGGGGTCAGCTCGCCCGTCTCCTGGGAGAGGTCGTGCTCGAGGATGAAGAACTTCTTCACCTGCTCGACCTGGGCGTAGTGGGCGTTCGAGCGGTCGAGCTCGGCCTGCACCAGGGCATGGACCTTCGGGTCCTTCGCGAGCGCTGCGGTCGACGTGTCCTCGATGCCCTGCGATTGGGCCCAGGGCACGACCTCCTCCTCGTCGAGCGTGACGAGCATCACCGGGAACGGGCGACGGTCGCCGTGCATGACCGCCTGGCTGATCCAGCGACTCTGCTTCATGTCGTTCTCAATGTTGGCAGGCGTGAGGTTCTTGCCGCCCGCCGTGATGATGATGTCCTTCTTGCGCCCGGTGATCGAGAGGTAGCCGTCGGCGTCGAGGGAGCCGAGGTCGCCCGTGTGCATCCACCCCTCCGGATCGACCGCGCCGAAGGACTCGTCCTGCATCTTGTAGTAGCCCTTGAAGATGTTCGGGCCCTTGACGAGGACCTCGCCGTCCTCGGCGATCCTGATCTCGCAGCCGGGGAACGGGCGCCCGACCGTCCCGAACTTGTGCTCCTGGATCGTGGAGTAGGTCGCGGCTGTCGCCGTCTCGGTCATGCCATAGCCCTCGAGCACGGGCACGCCGGCGCCCCAGAAGAACTCGAGGATCTCCTGCGCGATGGGGGCGGCGCCCGTCACGGCCTGGCGCAGCCGCCCGCCGAACAGGTTGCGCACGAACTCGGCCTTGGGCGCAACAGGTGCGAAGCGGTCGCGCAGCTCCTGCGGGACCTCCTCGCCGGCGACCTCGAGCGTCTTGATCTGGCCGCCGACCGTGCGGATGAGCTCGATCTCCTCAGCCGGGAGCTGGCTCTGCGCCAGCGTGAAGAGCTTCTCGAAGATGCGTGGCACCGACGGCAGGTAGGTCGGCCTGGTCTCGGTGAGCTCGGGGATGATCTGCTTCGTGTCACCGCCGAAGTAGGCGAGCGTGCCGCCGAGGTCGACCGTGAGCAGCTGGATGAGCAGTGCGAACGAGTGCGCCAGCGGTAGGAAGAGGTAGGTGACGTCGGCCTCTGCGCCACCCCGCAGCACGTTCAGCGACGTACACATGTCGAGCATCGAGCGGTAGTTGCCGTGCGAGAGCACGCACCCCTTCGGCGGTCCGGTGGTGCCCGAGGTGTAGATGAAGGTGAACGGGTCCTCGGGCGACACCGCGTCGATGCGCGCCTGCAGCTCGGCGACGTCCCGTTCGCGGCCGCGCGCGCGCACGTCGTCGAGGGCGACGACGTCGCCGCCGGCGGCCGCGGCGTCCATCACGACGATGTGGCGCAGGTTGGGAAGGTTGCCGCGGACCGCGAGGAGCTTCGCGACCTGATCCGCGTCCTCGGCGATGACGGCGACGGCGTCGGAGTTGCCGACCACCCATTCGCACTCGGCAGGCGAGTTCGTCTGGTAGATCGGGACGACGACGGCACCGGCGCTGGCCGCGCCGAAGTCTGCGTAGGACCACTCGGGGCGCGTGTTGGCGAGGATGCAGACGCGGTCGCCGGGCTCGATGCCCAGATCGATGAGGCCGAGGCCGATCTCGCGGACGATCTCCCCCGCCTGCGCGTAGCTCACGTCACGCCATGCGCCGTCCACCTTGTGGCGCGCGAACGGGCGCGCGCCGTGGATCTCCGCAGCGCGACCGAAGAGGTCGGCCATCGTCTTCGAACCGGTCGTGACCGGCGGGGCCGCAGCCTCCATCAGCTCTCCTCCTTGACGCGGGACAGGAGGAAAGTATGCCGCCTGGGGGTCTACGCGGTGCCGCGCTAAGCGGCACTCACCTCGACAGGCTCGGCGGCGATGCTGCCGGTCGAGCCGAGGCTCGCGAGGAAGAGGGTCTTATCGATGCGACCCTGGAAGATTGGTACGCCGAGCTCCATGCACTTGACGATCACTTCGCGCCTTTCCAAACCGGACTCACGGGCCAGTTCGGTAGGCGTCAGGTGATTAGCCATCGGAGCACTCTCCTTGGTCGTTGCAGTGCCACAGGTTTGTACCGCTTGGCGCGGACGCGCTCAAGTCAAATGGACTAAATCGGGTTCGGGATATCCGCAAAGACGTGACTGATCCCGAACTCCGCGGCCAGGCGGTCGCCGAGCGCTCGTACGCCGAATGTCTCCGTCGCGTAATGGCCGGCGGCGAAGAAATGGATGCCCGCTTCGCGCGCGTCATTCATCGCCGGTTCGCGCGGCTCGCCCGTGACGAACGCGTCCAATCCCGCCGCAATTGCGTCGTCGAGGCTCTTCGCTGCGCCTCCGGAGACGATGCCGATCGTCGCGACGGGATCCGGACCGGCCAGGAAGGCCAACGGCTCACGGCCGCCTGTCGCCTCACGCACGCGCGCGAGAAGCGCCTCCGGTGAGAGTCCGGGAAGGCGCGCGCGGACGCCGATCCCGGCGAACGGCTCGAGCTCGGTTGCGCCGAGGGCGCGCGCGAGCAGCGCGTTGTTGCCGACCTCCGGGTGCGCGTCGAGCGGCAGGTGATAGGCGGCAAGGGCGATGTCGTGCTCGAAGAGCGGTTTCAGGCGGCGCTTCAGGCGCTCGTCGATGGGCCCGCGCTCGCCCCAGAAGAGGCCGTGGTGGACCAGAACGAGCCCGGCTCCCTCGACAATGGCGCGCTCGAACAGCTCCACCGAGGCGCTCACCCCGGTCAACACGGTGTCGACCCTCTCGTTTCCGGGTACTTGGAGGCCGTTGGGTCCGTAGTCGTCGAACGCCCTGGGGTTCAGGAGATCGTCGACGTAGCCGATGAGGTCCTTGATGGGGGCGGTGTGCATCGAATCGGTCCGGAACTGATCGGCGTCGGTTGCAGAATGCTGAATGAACGGTACAGTTCAGCCGGCGGAGGCGGTCCTCATGGATGACCGGCCCGCTCTGGCAGCGGCAAGGGGAATGGGGAGCATGGCAACGATCGCATCCGCGCCCGTATCTCGGACGGCGAGGACGGCAGGGGATCCGACCGACCACCAGTTGGTGGCTGCGGTTCGCGCTGGCGACGACCGGGCGTTCGAGCGTCTCTACGAGCGCTATCACCGGCGGATCGCCGCCTACATCTACGGCATGGTCAACGACTACGCCCGCGCAGAGGACATCGCGCAGGACGTCTTCATGTCGGCGCTGCGGCGCATGCGCGAGACCGATCGCCCGATCGCCTTCAAGCCGTGGGTCTACGAGATCGCAAAGAACGCGTGCATCGACCAGTTCCGCCGGGCCCGGCGCGCCGAGGAGGTCTCCTACGACGCCGAGGAGGGCCTGGGCGCAGCCGACTACGGCCGGCTCGTCACCACCGGGCCGGCACCTGACGTCGCGGTCGACCAGAAGATGTCGCTCGATCACCTGTGCGGCGCCTTCGGCGGCCTGTCCGAGACCCACCACGAGATCCTCGTGATGCGCGAGCTCGAAGGCCTCAGCTACCGCGAGATCGGCGAGCGCCTGGGCATGAGCCGTCCCTCGGTCGAGTCCACGCTCTTCCGCGCGCGCAGGCGCCTGACCGAGGAGTACGAGGAGCTCGTGACCGGCGAGCGCTGCCGGCGCATCCAGGCGATCATCACCACAGCCACGACCGGCACGCTCGGGACACGCGACCAGCGCCGGATGGCGCGCCACGTGTCCTACTGCCAGCCATGCCGGCGCCAGGCGCGGATGGCCGGGCTCGACAGCAGCGTTCTCGTCCACGTGCCGGTGCGCGCGAAGATCGCCGCCTTCATCCCGCTTCCCGCGTTCCTGCGCCGCCGCTGGGGTGGCGACAGCGACAGCCTGGCGAGTGGAGTCTCGGCGACGCACGTGCCCGCCGTCGCACAGTGGTCGGCGGTCGTCTCGGACCCCTCCGCCGCGGGCTGGGTCAAGGCCGCGGCCACCGCTGCGACCGTTGCCATCGCGGGCGTCGGCGCGGGCGCAGCCGTGAACGGGGACAGCCTGGGAATCGAGCACGCCCTGCCCGGCGCGAGCGTCGTGCGCCACGCCGGCTCCACGTCGCAGCCCGCCACCGCGCGCTCCGTGGTCGCGCCGGTCCACCGCCGCGTCTCCAGCGGAGTGCCGGCCGGTGCGCCGTCGCGGCGCCGCGGAGCTGCCCACACGACGTCGCCGACATCGCCGGCCTCCACCAACGTTGCCTCGGCTCCGGCCAAGTCGGGCTCGGGCTCGGGCTCGGGCTCGGCCTCCGGCGCTGCGCCGGCGTCCTCGTCGCCTTCGTCGCCCGCCACGCTCCCCGCCTTGCCCGGTGGCGATCCGCCGCAGCGTCCGACGAGTGGCGGCCAGGGCGGCGGCGGTGCGCCGTCGCAGTCGCTGCCCGCGGCCACACCGCCGGTGGGCGCGCCGGCCGGTGGCCTGCCGGTGCCCACCGTTCCCGACATCACCGCGGGTGACGGCTCCGCGACGAAGAGCGATCCCGTCGGCGACGTCGTCAACGGGGTTCTCGGCGGCGGCTGATCGCGGCCGGCCTGCTGACCGTCCTGCCCGCGGACTTTGCTGGACCCCCAGCCCCGGTGACAGGACGCGATCTGGGCGGTCCACTCGTCCATATGGGACGAACGGTCCGCCCAGATCTCGACGACGGCTAGGCCGCAGGCTCCAGGAAGCCCGTCACATCGCGCAGGCGGCCGTCGGGTGCCAGCGTCCCGAAGTCGACCCCTGCCGCGACGGGGGCGCCCTCGGCGCCGACCAGCTCCCACGCGAACCGCACGCGGTCGTTGTGCGCGTCCGGGCCCGAGGAGAGGCGGAACCGGTGGCCTGGGAACTGCTGCTGGGCGCCGGCGACCATCGCGTCGATGCCCTCGGGCCCCTCGCCCGCCATGACCGGGTCCACATAGCGGGCGTCCTCGGCCCACGACCCGGCGATGATTGCGCGACGGCGCTCGGGGTCGGTCTCGTTCCACATGTCGATGTACGCGTCGACGACGCTGGGCACGTCAGGCATTTGAAGGCCTCCTGGCTCGGTTGTCGGAATGGCCACGGTCCCACCGGGACGTCGCGGCCGCGATTACCTGCGGGGTAGGTGCCGGTCGCACGGGCGTCGCTACTGTCGCCGCCATGACGGTCATCGCCGGACAGCCGGGAGCTGGGACGCTGTTGCGCGACTGGCGCCGGCGGCGGCGACTGAGCCAGCTCGACCTGGCCCTGGACGCCGGGATCTCGGCACGCCACCTGAGCTTCGTCGAGACGGGGCGCTCGCGTCCCAGCCGCGACATGGTCCTACGGCTCGCCGAGCAGCTGGACATCCCGTTGCGGGACCGCAACGGCCTCCTGCTCGCCGCCGGCCATGCGCCGACCTATGGTGAGCGCGAGCTCGAGGACCTCGACATGCAGCCCGTGCGCGACGCGCTGGCTCTCGTCCTGCGCGGCCATGAGCCCTTTCCCGCCGCCGTCGTCGACCGGGGATGGGAGATGGTTGCGAGCAACAGCGGCATCGCGCTCCTGATCGAGG
>JAWVFZ010000119.1:0-3942 GCA_033855555.1 Solirubrobacteraceae bacterium | reverse complement strand
GGATCCAGCGCGCCTCGGTGATGAACGCGACCGGCAGGTCGAGCGTCAGCCCGGCGCCGATGCGCTCGGCCTGATCGTGCTCGTAGAAGCGGTCCTCGAGCGACTGGACGAAGTAGGCGTAGCGCTTTGCCGGCACCGTGAAGAGGCTGAACGTCGTCTCCCACCAAGTCGCGACGGCGACGTCGAAGCGCTGGTCGCGCGCCTCCTCCAGCGAGATCACGTGCAGGTGGGGGAGGTCGTCGTAGCCCGACCAGTGCGGCAGGTCCCAGTCGCGCACCAAGACGAGCGAGACGTCGAAGTCGTGGTTGGCGACGAGCCCGCGCGCGTGGCGCACGACGACGCCGATCCCGCCGCTGAGCTGGAGGTCGTTGACGAGGAAGGCGACCTTCACTTTGTGTCGCCGTCCGAGGCCGCCGGCAGCTCGCGCGGGGACTCGTCGGCCGACACGCCGGACGGCGGGAGGCCGAGCCGGCCCTCGAGCTCATGGATGTAGGCGCGCCACTCGTCAAAGCGCGCGAAGTGCTCGCGCACGAGCGCCGTGAGCTCGTCCTTCTCGGCGAGCACCTGCTCGTAGGCGACCTTGTAGAAGCTGAGGTCGGCCTCGCGCCGGCGCACCCAGTCGCGCTGAGCGTCGAGGTCTGTGAGCACCGCGTCGCGCACGGCGGCCGGGGCGGCGCCGCCCCAGGTGGCGACGAAGTGCGTCGGCACGCGGTCGTCGCCCTCCTCGCCGATCGCGCTGCCGTTGATCTGCAGCTGCGGCGCGACGGTGTGGCCCTCGGGCAGCAGCGACTGCAGTTCCGCGAACGCTCCCTCGCCCCACATCGTCTTGTGGTGGGGGTTCTCGGTGGCCCAGAACGCGTCGTTGGGCACGCTCATGACGACCTGCGCGTCCTTGAGCTGCTCGAGCATCTCGACGAGCGGGACGAACGTCTCGAGGTGCTCGATCACCTCGAAGCAGGTGACGACCGTGTCCTTGCCCTTGAGCTCGGCGGCGAGCTTGGCGACATCGGCCGGATCGGAGAGGTTCGCCTGCAGTGTGCGCGCCCCCGCGACCTCTCGGGCAGCGGCTTCGAGCGCGGCTGCGTCGACGTCGACGAGCAGGATGTCGCCGGTGAAGTTCTCGGGCCGCGCCGCCGCGGCGGCGACGCCGTTGCCGCACCCGAGGTCGCACCAGAGCTTGGCGCCGGCGATCGCCGGCCCTGCATAGCGGTAGCGCAGGTCGTGCTCGACGCGGATCGCCGGCTCGGTCTCGTGAGTGATTCTCTCCTGCCAGGTGGGCATGGCTTGGCGGGCCATGGTATCCGTGCCCCATGCACCACCGCCGCCTGCGCCTCGCGCTCGTCGGCCAGGCGACGTTCTTCGAGACGTGCCTGCCGCCCGCTTCCCGTGCCCTGGCACCCTCGTTCCACGAGTTCCGCCGCGACGGCGACGTCGAACGCCTGCTGCACGAGGTCCGGGCGACGCGCCCCGATGTCGTGTGCGTCTTCCGGCCCGAGCTGATCCCCGCTGGCGCCCTGCACGGACTCGACGCGCTGACGCTCGGGTTCCTCACCGAGCCGCTTCCCCGTGGATCGGATCCCACCCACCCAGCCCCGCACGAGGACCTGGCGCGGCGCCTGTGGGAGCTCGAGCAGGTCGATCGCACGAACTTCGACCGCATCGTCGCGTTCGACCCGTTCATCGCGCCCGCCGCGTCGGGCGCGCTCGACGTCTGGCGCTCGATCCCGCTGCCGGTCGGCGATCGCTACTTCCGCGAGGTCGGCGATCCCTTCCGCGGGCGCCCGCGGCTGCTGTTCGTCGGGCGCTCGACCCCGCACCGCGAGCGCGTGCTGATGGACGTCAAGCACCACAACGACCTGCTGCACCTCGCCTTCGGCGTCGGCGCCGCCGAGCTCGAGCAGGCGATGGACGAGCACGACGTCGGGATCAACGTCCACAACCAGGACTACCCGAGCTTCGAGAACCGCGTCTGCCTGCACCTCGCCGCCGGTCACCTCGTGCTCAGCGAGGGCCTGTCGCCCGCGCACGGGCTCGAGCCGGGCCTCGACTTCGTCGAGATCACCGGACCGGGATCGCTGTGGCACATCGTCGAGACGCTGGGCCGCTTCCCCGGCGTCTGGCACGGCGTCCGCGTCCGCGGGCGCCGCAAGGCCGAGCAGTTCCGCGCGTCGCGCGTGTGGCCACGGCTGCTGCACGACGCGCTCGCCGACGTCGGCGCGTTCGGCAGCGCCCGCCCATAGGCTGCCGCGCCATGGAGATCATCGAGTGCAAGCTCCCTGACGTGAAGCTGATCAAGCCGCGCGTGTTCGGCGACGAGCGCGGCTTCTTCTCCGAGACCTATCGCCGCAACGTCTACGAGGCCGCCGGGATCGCGGGCGAGTTCATCCAGGACAACCATTCGCGCTCGGGCAAGAACATCGCGCGCGGGATGCACTTCCAGATCGGCCGCGGCGCGGCCAAGCTCGTGCGCTGTGGGCGCGGCGCGATCTACGACGTCGTCGTCGACATCCGGCGCGGCTCGCCCACCTACGGCCAGTGGGAGGGCTTCGAGCTCACCGACGACAACATGCACGTCCTCTACTGCCCGGTCGGCTTCGCGCACGGCTTCTGCACGCTGAGCGACATCGCCGACGTGATGTACAAGCAGGACGGCTACTACGCCGACCGCTCCGAGCGCGGCATCAAGTTCGACGATCCGGACATCGCGATCGAGTGGCCGGTCCCGGCGACCGAGCTGAAGACCTCCGAGCGCGACCTCAACGCGCCGCTGCTGCGCGACATCGCCGACGGTCTGCCGTTCGAGTACTTCGGCTAGAGCGCCACCGTGAAACGGCGATGCCCGCGGATCCCGGTCACGCGGCGGCCGGGCAGATCGACCGTGCCGGTCGTCCCGCGCGGTCCGCGCACGTCGAGCGTCAGCGCGCGCCCGCGCCGTGACCAGCGCACGTCGAGCGGGCCGTGAGGCGTCGGCATGCGGCCCTGCGCCCAGCGCAGGCCGCTGCCGCGCACCTGCGGGGCCACCCGCCAGCGCTTGAAGCCGGGCGCCGTGGGCTCGATGCCCAGGAACCCGGTCGTGAGCGCGATCGGCGCGCCTTCGCTCCACACGTGGGAGAGGCTGCCCTCCGCGCCGCGGAAGATCTTGCCGCCGGGCAGGACGTGCTCCCAGCCCGTCGTCGACGGCGGCTCGAGCGTGCTGCCCTGCGGGCCATGCAGCGGCTTGGCCTTCAGGTGCATCCAGCCCCAGCCAGTGTCGATCATCGCCCGCACGGCGGCGGTCTGCCCGAGTGCGAGCCTGCTGCGCAGCTCGAATGACGAGATCCAGTCGGCGACGACGCCGCCCACCGCCACGCCGAAGTTCGTCCCGGCGACTCCGCTGCGGGTCCCGTAGGGCGTCCACAGGCGCCGGCGCACGTACGCGAGCGCTGCGCGCGCATGGTTGGCCGAGACGAGCCGGAAGTACGCGCTCAGGACATTGGCGTCCTGCGGATGGGCCGCCGGCTCGCCGGGGCTCTGGCGAAACGCCTTCGCGCGGGAGTCCCACAGGCGGGTGTCGATCAGCCGGCCGAGCCGCGTGCGCTCGGCCCGCATCGAGCGTGCGTCGCCCCGCCTGCCCAGCGCCTGGGCGAGATCCGCAGCCGCGCCGTGCGCGCCCGCGGCGACGGCGTTGAAGTAGGTCGTCTCGCTCTTGTCCCCGGGGGCGTTCGAGTCTCCGTAGGTGTAGGTGTAGGCGCCAAAGCAGGGGGCGAGCAGCCCCGTCGGCGTGCGGCAGCTGCGCAATGCCGCGAGCGCCCGGCGCACGCGCGGGTACTCGCGGGCCACGAACGCGCGGTCGCCGGTCCAGCGGTACAGCTCGTCCACGGCGACCACCCACCACGCCGTCGCGTCGGTCCACGTCGGGACCTCGCAGGCCGCGCCGTAGAAGCCGCCGGGCGTCCGGCATCC
>JAWVFZ010000118.1:0-3624 GCA_033855555.1 Solirubrobacteraceae bacterium | reverse complement strand
GTCTTGACCTCGTCGAAGATCAGCTTGACGCCGTGGGCGTCGCACAGCTCGCGCATCCGCTCGAGGTAGCCGGCCTTCGGCGCGACGATCGTGATGTTCATCATCGCCGGCTCGACGATCACGGCGGCGACGCGCTCGCCGATGTCGGCGAGCACCTGCTCGAGCACGTCGGCGTCGTTGAACGGGATCGCCTTCGTGAGATCGGTTGTCGCCTGCGGGTGACCACCGCCGAACGCCAGCGAGCTCGGCACGCCGCGCGGGCCCAGTTCGCCCAGCGGCGGACGCACCGAGACCATCACGGCGTCGTGATGGCCGTGGTAGGAGCCCTCCATCTTGAGGATGAGGTCGCGCCCCGTCGCGCCGCGCGCGAGGTTGATCGCCGCCATCGTCGACTCGGTGCCGGAGTTCGAGAAGCGCCACTGCGGGAGGCCGAAGCGCCGGCGCAGCTCCTCTGCGACCTCGATCGAGCCGTCCGTCGGCGCGGCGAAGTGCGAGCCACGGGCCGCCTGCTCGGTCACCGCCCGCACGATCGCCGGATGCGCGTGGGATACGCACATCACGCCGAAGCCGTTGTGGAAGTCGACGTACTCGTTGCCGTCGACGTCCCACACGCGCGAGCCCTCGCCGTGTGACAGGTAGACCGGGCGCGGCTCGCCCGCCTGGAACGAGCTCGGCACGCCCTTGGGCATGACCTGCACCGCCCGTTCGAACTTCGCCTGCGAGCCCATCGTGCGCTCGAGGAACAGCTTGCGCTCGCGCTCCGTCAGCCGCTGGAGCTGGGCGCGATCGATGTCTGCAAACCGCCGTTCGATGGTGGCCATGCCCCCAGGGTAGCCCCGCCGTCGGGTGTGACGGCGGGGCTTTGCCCGGATGGGAGCGAACCGCTAGTTCGCGGCCGCCACCTCGTACGTCGTGTTGTCACCGTGCTGCTGGGTCCAGAACATGCGCCAGCCCTTGCGGAACAGCTTCGGCACGTCGGCGCCGAGCAGGTCCTTGACCGACGAACTGCCGTCGGAGACGTGCATGCCGGTGACCTCGTTGTCGCCGTCGTTGCCCGTGCTGTGCTCGGCATCGAACGTCGCCGACGGGTCGCGTCCCTCGGCGAGGAAGCGCACCGGGGTCGGCTGGTTCTCCGTCACGTCAACCCGGTATGCGGAATCGAGCGCGCTGCGCTGCGTGTGCAGCAGGTCCCCGGCATCCTCGACGACCGCGACCTGGTTGCGGTCGACGAACGTGATGTTGTCGAACCCGGTGTGCGTGACGTCGCCCTGGTAGACGACCCGCAGGACGCCGTGGTTGGCCGACGGGCTCTTCTGGCTGATCTCCTGCAGCGAGCCGAAGCCGCCGTAGGCCGAGCCGGCCTCGGTCAGCGCGTTCGTGTCACCGGTCTCGGTGAACACGAAGTTGCGGAACCCGGTGCCGGGCTGGAAGACCCCGTTCTCGGGGCGCTTGAACGGCGTCGCGCCCGCGGCCTTGGCCAGCGCGTTGGCGCTGAACGGCACGTTGCCGTCCGTGGCGGTGTCGTGGATCGTCACCCAGCGCGTCGTGAACTCGGTGCCGGGCTTGTGCAGATCCAGCGTGTCCGGGCTCGTGATGTCCGCCTCGGCCTGGCCGGCGTGGAACACGATCGGCGTGCCGCTGCGGTTCGACTCGACCTGGAGCGCCTGGAGCTTGCCGTTGGCGAGGTCGCCCGGCTGATCCGGCACGAACCGGTAGACGAACGAGTTCGGCTGCTTGGCATGGGTGCTGGTCGCGCCGGACGTGCCGCCGGAGTCCTCCACGATCCAGAGGTTGCCGTCGCTGTCGGCCTGGATGCCCTCGTAGCCGCCGCGCCCGAGCGCGCCGGACACGTCGACGACCTGCGACGGGTAGCCGAGCGTGGCCGCCCAGACGCCGCCTGTGGTGCCGCTGGCCTCGGCCGTGAACAGGAGGCGATGCGCGAACGGGTCCCAGGTCGAGCCGTCGAAGTCGGGCAGCGCCTTGCCGCCGGCCTCGGTGGTGGCCAGGAGGGTGACGCGGTGCGCCTGGTCGGCGTCGAGGTTGACGCGGGTGATGTAGCCCGGCGCCCCGCTCTCGTGGCCCTGATAGAGGAAGTGCGTGCCGTAGTCGTAGCTCGGATCTGCTCCGGGCTGGCCCTTCGGCAGCACGAGGTAGGTGTTCTTGTCGGGCTCGGTCTTCTTGGCCTCGGACGTCGACTGCGTGAGGACGGTCGGGGCGCTGAAGCCGTCGTAGCCATAGCGCGGCACGGCGGTCGTCCCGCCGTCGAGGGTCAGTGCGCCCCACGCGACGGCGGATTCGGTCAGGTCAGGGGACAGGACGTTCGGCAGCGATGTGCCGGCCGACTTGGGCTGGGAGGGGACGCCGGTCCATGACACAGGCGGATCGGCGGCGGCGACTGCAGGGACGAGCGCACCGGCTGCGAGAGCAGCGGCAAGCACCCGCCACGAGGGGCGGTTCACGAGACAGACCTCCGAGTAGTGGAATCGACGCCGGGCGGGGCGAAACCCGCTCAGCGCTCGACCGGCAACCTATGCGCCGGGTTAGCCGATTTCGTGATCGACCGGTGAACCGCCGGCCATCGCCGGGAGAATCACCAGCACGTCGCCTTCGCCCACACCGGTGTCGAGGCCGTCGAGCACGCGGACGTCCTCGTCGTTGAGGTAGACGTTGACGTAGCGGTTGAGCTCGCCGTCGGCGCCGAACAGCTGCGAGCGCGTCGCGGGATGCGCTTCGGCAAGCGCCTGGAGCAACTCGCCGACGTTCGAGCCGTCGACGGCGACCTCGCGCTCGCCCCCGACGGACGGGCGCAGCACGGGTGGGATGCGGACAGTGGCCATTAAGGCGGTGACCCTAACCAGCGGCGGCGCAGAACGCCTCGTAGTCGGGGAACACGCCCATCTCGGCATCTTCGATCTCGTCGGGCTCGCGCGAGCAGATCGGGCACTCCGGGTCGCGCCGGACCTTGAGCTCGGTCGTCGTCGCCGCGAGCGCGTCGTACATGAGCAGCCGGCCGATGAGCGGATCGCCGGAGCCGGTGATCAGCTTGATGACCTCGGTCGCCTGCAGCAGTCCCATCGTGCCCGGCAGGACGCCGAGGACGCCGTTGGCGCCGCACGAGGGCGCCAGCTCGGCGGGAGGCGGCTGGCGGAAGAGGCAGCGGTAGCAGGGACCCTCGTAGGGGGCGAAGACGCTGAGCTGGCCCTCGAAGCCGAGGATCGCGGCGCTGACGACGGGGATCTTCAGGCGCACCGACGCGTCGTTGAGCAGGTAGCGCGTCGGGAAGTTGTCGACGCCGTCGACGATGACGTCATAGCCATCGATGATCTCCATGATGTTCGAGGCGTCGAGGCGCGTCTGGTACTTGACGACGTTGACGTCGGGATTCAGCGCCTTGACGGCCGCCTCGGCGGAGTCGACCTTGGGGGTGCCGACGCCGGCCGTCGTGTGGATGACCTGGCGCTGGAGGTTGGACAGGTCGACGACGTCGTCGTCGACGATGCCGAGTGTCCCCACGCCCGCCGCGGCGAGGTAGAGGGCGACGGGCGAGCCGAGGCCGCCGGCGCCGAGGCACAGGACCTTGGCGTCGAGCAGCTTGAGCTGGCCCTCGAGACCGACCTCCGGGAC
>JAWVFZ010000117.1:0-2593 GCA_033855555.1 Solirubrobacteraceae bacterium | reverse complement strand
GCCCCGCCCGAGTCATGCCTCCTGGCTCTGGCGCTCCTTGATCTTGTCCTCCAGCTGGGACATGACGTCTGGGTCGCGCAGTGTCGTGACGTCGCCCAGCTCGCGGCCCTCGGCGATGTCGCGCAGGCGCCGGCGCATGTTCTTGCCCGAGCGCGTCTTGGGCAGGTCGTCGGCCCAGATGATGCGCTTGGGGCGCGCGAGCTTGCCGATCCGGACCGCGACGTGCTCGCGGATCTCCTCGACCAGGCCCTCGTCAGGCTCGTGCCTGCCCTCGAGCGTCACGAATGCCGCGATCGACTGGCCGGTGTCCTCGTCGGCCTGGCCGATGACCGCGGCCTCGGCGACCTTGGCGTGCGAGACGATCGCCGACTCGACCTCGGCCGTCGACAGGCGGTGGCCAGACACGTTGATGACGTCATCGACGCGCCCGATCACCGACACGTAGCCGTCCTCGTCCATCTTGGCGGCGTCGCCCACGAGATAGGTGCGCCTGTCCCACTTCGAGAAGTAGGTCTCGATGAAGCGGTCGTCGTCCTTGTAGAGCGTGCGCAGCATCGACGGCCAGGGCCGGCGAAGCGCGAGGAGCCCTTGCGTGTTCGGCGGCAGCTCGTTGCCCTCTTCGTCGAGCACGGCGGCGTCGATGCCCGGCAGCGGCGTGCCGGCGACGCCGGGCTTGGCCTTCTGCGCGCCCGGCAGCGTCGTGATCATGATCGCGCCGGTCTCGGTCTGCCACCAGGTGTCGACGACCGGGCAGCGCTCGCCGCCGACGACCTTCCAGTACCAGAGCCAGGCCTTCGGATTGATCGGCTCGCCGACGGTGGCGAGCAGCCGGAGCTTCGACAGGTCGAACTTCTCGACGTGCTCCACGCCCCACTTCATGCACGCACGGATCGCGGTCGGGGCGGTGTAGAAGAGCGTGACGCCGTAGCGCTCGCACAGCTCCCACCAGATGCCCTGATGCGGGTAGTCGGGCGCGCCCTCGTACATCACCGAGGTGCAGCCGTTGGCCAGGGGCCCGTAGATGATGTAGGAGTGCCCGGTGACCCAGCCGACATCGGCCGAGCACCAGTACACGTCCTTCTCGGGCTTGAGGTCGAAGACGTTCTTGTGCGTCCACGCGACCTGTGTCAGGTAGCCGCCGGTCGTGTGCAGGATGCCCTTGGGCTTCGCGGTCGAGCCGCTGGTGTAGAGCACGTAGAGCGGGTGCTCGGCGTCCACGGGCTCGGCGGGGCACTCAGCTTCGGCGGCCTCCATGACCTCGTGGAACCACGAATCCTTGTCGGCCATCGGCGCGTCGATCTTCGTGTGCGCCACGACGATGCACGGCAGGTCGGGCATGCTCTTGTCGACCGCCGACTTGATCGGCGCCGTTGCGCCCTTGCGCCGGGCGCCGTCGACGGTGATCAGCAGCTTGGCCTCGCTGAACTCCATGCGCTCGCGCACGGACTCCGGGCTGAAGCCGCCGAAGACGACGTTGTGCACCGCCCCGATGCGCGCGCAGGCGAGCATCGCCACCGCGACCTCGGGGATCATCGGCAGGAAGATGCCGATGACGTCTCCGGGCCGGACGCCCTGGTTTTTCAGCGCGTTGGCGAAGCGCTGGACGTCGCGCAGCAGGTCGGCGTAGGAGACGTCGCGGGTCTCCCCCTCCTCGCCGTGCCAGTGGAACGCCACGCGGTCGCCGTTGCCGGCTTCCACGTGGCGGTCCAGGCAGTTGTGGGAGACGTTGAGCTTGCCGCCGGTGAACCACTTGTAGAACGGCGGGTTCGCGTCGTCGAGAACCTGGTCCCACGGCTCGAACCAGTCGAGGGCCCCGGCCTGCTCGGCCCAGTAGGCGACCGGGTCCTCGGGCTCCGGCCGCTCGGTGACGAGCGCCTCGCGGACGAACGCCTCCGGCGGGTCGAAGGACTCAACACTCAGCAGCTGGTCCAGCCGCTGCTCGAGGGACTGCTGGTCGGTCGCCATCGTCGTCTCCCTTGTCAATTCATCGCCGGATCAGCGGCCGCACGGGCATCACCGTCCTGGCGAACGTCGCGTTGGTCACCGCCGCGAAGGAGGCATACCACGCGGCCGCTGCGGTCGCGAGGCCGAAGTAGCCGCCCCACTTCACGATAGTCGTGTGGGCGCCGGCGTTGCCGATGCCCAGCAGGAAGAACGTCACCGCGAGTAGGAAGAACACCGTCGCGATCGCGGCCGTCGTTCGCAACGACGCGACGAACATGTAGGCGGTGAAAATCCCCCAGGCGATCAGGAACAGGCCGACGGCGTGGCCTGCATCCGCCGCGGGGACCGTCTTGGCATAGAACTGCACGAACGCCCAATAGCTCAGCCAGAACGCGCCGAAGCTGGTGAACGCAACGGCACCGAACGTGTTGCCGGTGCGGAACTCCCACATGCCGGCCAGCAATTGAGCCAGGCCGCCATAGGCGAACGCCAGCCCGAACACGACCGGCTCGCCGCCCTTGCCGACAAGGTCGGCGTTGAACATGGACAGAACGAACGTCGTCAGCGCGAACGCCGCGAGGCCGAGTGGGCCCGGATCGGCGATCGGCGAGGGGACGAACGAGACGCGGGCTGCGGCCGCCTGACCTCT
>JAWVFZ010000116.1:0-2827 GCA_033855555.1 Solirubrobacteraceae bacterium | reverse complement strand
CGAGCCGGCGCTCACCGCCGCCCGTACGGCCGGCCCGCAGGGCCGCGTGGTGGCCACGGACATCTCCGCCGAGATGCTCGCGTTCGGCCGTGAGCGCGCGGCGGCGGCCGGCTTGGGCAACGTCGAGTTCATGCAGTCAGACGCCTGCAGCCTAGATTTTCCGCAGGCGAGCTTCGACGCCGCCGACTCGCGCTGGGGAATCATCTTCGAGCCTGACGCGGAAGCCGCCGCGGCGCGCATCCGAGGCTTCCTCAAGCCGGGCGCGCGGATCGCGATCAGCTCGTGGGGAAAGCCCGATCAGGTCCCTTTCCTTTCCATTCCGATGAGGACGATGATGGAGCGGCTCGATGTGCCTCCGCCCCCGGCCGGAACGCCCGGGATCTTCTCGCGGCCGACCCCCGTTTCGCTCGGCGGACTGCTCGAAGGTGGCGGGTTCTCCAAGGTTGCCGTGGAGCAGGCCGAGGTCACCTTCGACTTCGACTCCCCGGAGCACTTCACCGCCTACATCAGGGCGGTCTCCGCCCCGGTCCGGGCCATCATCGAGCAGTACGCAGGCGAGGCTCAGGAAGAGGCCTGGGACGCGATCACGCAGGCCGCAGCGGGTGCGGGGGGCGGCTCGAAGCCGCTGAGCTTCTCGAACGTGGTGCTGCTCGCCTCGGCAACCGCATAGCGGTCTGAATATCGGTTGTCAGCGGAACTGCGAACGCGCGCGCGACCATCCGGCCGATGCCGCCGGCGCGCGTACGTCTACCGGGACCCTGCCGCGGGTGCCCGGCGCTTGCGGCGTGCGTTTGATCAGCAACCTTGATTTGGGTCTGACTCAACTGTATGTTGAGCTAGACTCCAATGGCTAGCCCGTCGACACCCACGCAGCGGATGCGCGCCCGCGCCGAGGCAGTCGAGGCGACGCGCGCGCGCCGGCTGCGGGCAGCGGGGGAGGCGGTCCCGACGCAGGCGTACGACGACGTGAGGCTCGGCGCGATCGCAGGCGCAGCGGGTGTCACGCAGCAGACGCTGTTCAACCACTTCGGCTCCAAGGAGGCGCTGTACTCGGCGTGCGTCGAGGCCGCCCACGAGCGCATCAAGGACGTCCGCACGGCCGCGGTGCCCGGCGACGCCCGCAGCGTCGTGTCCGCCCTGATCGAGCAGTACGAGCGCGGCGGCGACGCCAACGCGCGCGCGGCCGCACTCGAGGAGCGCATCCCGGCCGTCGCAGCGATGCTCGCCCTGGCGCGCAGCTATCACCTGGACTGGCTCGCTGAGATGTTCGCCAACGCACTGCCCGCCGCCGGCGCCGCGCGCCGCGAGGCGCTCGCTGCCCTGCACGCGGCGACCGACGTCTTGACCTGGAAGCTGCTGCGTCGCGATCTCGGCCTGAGCCGGAGCGCGACGACCGATGTCATGACCCGGCTGGTGACGGGGCTGCTCGTCACGCCCGACGACCGCAAGGAGGACGAAGCATGAGCCACTACCTGTTCACGATCCCGGACGCCGGCGGCAACGTCCCGCCGGAGCTCGCGGCCGCTCGCGGGCTCGCCGCACGGGGGCACGAGATCACGGTCCTCGGCGACCCGACGATGGCCGGCGAGGTGGCCGCGATCGGTGCCCGCCTGCTGGAGTGGCAAGACGCGCCGCGCCGCGAGAGTCGCGACCGCGCCGACGACCTCATCCGCGACTACGAGCTGCGCACGCCGGCCCAGCAGGTCGGGCTCATGCGCGAGATCCTCTTCGGCTGGGCGCCGGGCTACGCGGCCGACACCGAGCGCGTGCTCGCGGCCGAGCGCTTCGATGCGCTTGTCTCGTGCTTCTTTCTCGTCGGCGCGCAGATCGCGGCCGAGGCGCGCGCACTGCCGTTCGCGACGCTCGTGCCGAACCTCTGGGGTGAGCCCGGGACGGGGCTACCGCCGTTCGGCCCGGGGCTGCAGCCGGCGCACGGGCGGCTCGGCCGCGTGCGCGACGCGCTCATGACGCGGATGGCCGAGCGGATGTGGGCGAAGGGGCTTCCGGACCTCAACGCGCTGCGCCGCCGGTACGGCCTGGACCCCGTCGGCGCCGTGTTCGAGCACTTTCACCGCGCGCCGCGGCTGCTCGTGCTCTCGTCGCAGGCGTTCGACTTCCCGGCGTCGCGCATGCCGGCGAACCTGCGCTACGCGGGGCCGCTGCTCGACGACCCGCCGTGGGCCGCGCCGTGGACGCCGCCGCCCGGCGACGAGCCGCTCGTCCTCGTCGCGCTGAGCACGACGTTTCAGAACCACGAGCGCACGCTGCAGCGCGGCGTCGACGCCCTCGACGCGCTGCCGGTGCGCGGTGTCGTCACGACGGGACCAGCGATCGACCCCGCGGCCGTGCACGCGCCCGCGAACGTGCAGGTCGTGCGCTCGGCGCCGCACGCCGCGGTCCTGCGCGAGGCATCGGCGGTCGTGACGCACGCCGGCCACGGAACCGTGATGAAGGCGCTCGTTGCGGACGTGCCGATGCTCTGCCTGCCGATGGGCCGCGACCAGAACGACAACGCGGCGCGCGTCGTCGCCCACGGCGCCGGCCTGCGGCTGAGGCCGGGCGCGAGCGAGACGGCGATCCGGCGCGCGGTCGAGCGCCTGCTCGGCGAGCCGGCGTTCGGGGCGAGCGCGCGGCGCCTGGGCGAGGCGATTCGCGCGGACGCCGCGCGCGGCACCGCCGTCGACGAGCTCGAGGCGCTCGTGGCGCCACGCGCGCCGGTGGCCGCGGCGCGCGCGGGCGCGGCTGCGACGCGCGCTATTTGATGACGGTGTGGCCCCATGCGGAGCTGACGCGCTCCTTCGTCGCCGTATTCGTGAGCCTGACCTCG
>JAWVFZ010000115.1:0-6132 GCA_033855555.1 Solirubrobacteraceae bacterium | reverse complement strand
GGCTGGCCGCTGAACGCCGACGCGTGGGACGACCAGTCCATGTTCGTCGCGGCCAACGGCTTTCGCGCGGTCGCGCATGACCGCCGCGGCCATGGCCGTTCGAGCCAGCCCTGGGCGGGCAACGAGATGGACACCTACGCCGACGACCTGGCGGAGGTCATCGAGGCGCTGGACCTGCACGACATCGTTCTCGTCGGCCACTCCACGGGCGGCGGTGAGGTCACCCGCTACATCGGCCGCCACGGCACGTCCCGCGTCGCCAAGGCGGTGCTGCTGGGCGCGATCCCGCCGCTGATGCTGAAGACGGAGGCCAACCCCGAAGGTCTGCCGATCGACGCGTTCGACGGCATCCGCGCCGGAGTCAGTGGCGATCGTTCGCAGTTCTACAAGGACCTCAGCGAGTCTTTCTACGGCGCCAACCGACCGGACTCGAAGGTCTCGCAGGGCGTCCGCGACGCGTTCTGGCTCATGAGCATGCAGGTCGGCCTCAAGGGCGCGTACGACTGCGTCAAGGCGTTCTCGGAGACGGATCTCACCGAGGACCTCAAGAAGTTCGACGTCCCGACGCTCATCGCGCACGGCGACGACGACCAGATCGTGCCGATCGGCGCCTCGGCGATGAAGTCGTCGAAGATCGTCAAGGACGCGACCGTGAAGGTCTACCCCGGCGCGCCCCACGGGCTCGCCACGACGCACAAGGACGAGTTCAACGCGGATCTGCTGGCGTTCATCAGGGCCTGAAACCGGCCCGCGGCGGCGCCGCGCCTCAGTACGGCCAGGGCCCGCGGCGCAGCCGCAGGACCGTCAGCACCTTGATCACGACGTTCCAGGCGAACCAGGGGAGCTGTGCGCCCTGGCGCGCGGCGCTGCCCAGACCGCCGCCGCCGTCGGCGACGTACTCGGCCAGCGAGCCGTCGCGGCCCGCGTAGCGCCAGCGCCGTGACGGTGCGATCGCGCCGGCGAGCGCGAGCGTGACGCCGATCGAAGAGAAGCTGTCGTGGACGAGCATCGTGCCGCCGTCGCGCACTCGGGCGCCCCAGCGCACGAGGTCGTCGCGCGCCGGGCCGTAGCGGTGCGCGCCGTCGACGAAGAGCAGGTCGATGTCGTCCTCGAGCGGGGCCTCGGACGACAGCGCGCGGATGTGGCGCACGCGCTCCGACACGCCGTGGCGCTCGAGGTTGGCGCGGAACAGCCGCGTGTCCTCCTCGCCGAGCTCGGGCTGGGCGGCGATCTCCTGGGGCCCCCGGTCCGATCCGAGGTGGGGGTCGATCGCGACGACCTCGGCGCCCGCGGTCGCGGCCCGCGCCAGCACGATCGTCGAGCGTCCGCGGAACGAGCCGATCTCGACGATCCGCCCGCCGGCCGGCACCGCGCGAGCGCAGCGGTCGAGCCGCCGGGCTTGGGCCTCGGTGAGCCAGCCCTCGACGTCCGGCGGAAGGAGATTCACGTGACGGCTTGCGGCTTGACCCGTGCTCGCCAGCCGATGGCGAGCACGCCGCTCGCGGCCAGGCACTGGAGACCCAGGACGATCGTGGCGAACGAGAGAAGGCTCGGATGGCCGGTGCTCAGCAGGAACGGCTCCACGATCGCGACGACGGCGAGCACCCACAGGAACCGCGCCTCGCCCAGCGCGAGCATGTACTGCACGGTGAGGTAGGCCACGGCGAGCAACGTCATGGCGACGCCGAGGATGAACAGCGCGCCGCTGGCCTGCGTCAGCTTCTCGCCGAACGCGACCTTCAGCAGCAGGTGGGGGATGGCCGCGAAGAGCAGCAGCGCAGGCACCGCGACCACCGCGAGGACCGCGAGCGCGCGCAGCAGCACCGGTCGCGGATCGAGCCCCGCGGCCGCCCGCCGCGTGGCCTCCGGCAGCAGGTGCAGGCCGACGCCGATCGCCACCCAGAGGACCGCCTTCGCCGCGACGGCCGCCGCGGCATACGAGCCGGCGCGATTGCCGCCGAGCTGGTGCTTGCCCATGATCACGTCGACGTTCTGGAGGACGCCGAGGAAGAGCAGGCCCAGCACGGGTCCCCACTCGCGGCCGATCAGCGAGCGCAGCGGGCGCACGTGCTCCTCGCGCTCGCCTCCCTGGAGCCGTTTGTGAAGGCCGACGCCGAGCCAGATCGCGACCGCTGCGAACGCCACCGGGGTGCCGATGTAGGCGCCGGTCACGCCGGCGCCGGCCGCGACGAGCGCCAGGGCGAACACGATCCGCCCCGCGGCCTCCGCGACCAGCGACTGACCGAGCACCTTGTAGGCGTGCAGGCCCTGCAGCGCGCCGCGCTGCAGGGAGAGCAGCATCCACAGAACGCCGGTGGGAATGATCGCCGCGGCGGCCCACGGGTGCTCGGGCACACCGACGAGATGTGCGATCGGGGTGCGCAGCAGGATCGATACCGCCGTCGCGCCCACGAGCAGCTCGACCAGCCGGCGCGACCATGCGCGCAGCGTCGCGCTCGCGTGCGCCTCCGCGCCCATCCGCCCGAGCGTCATCTCGCGGGCGGCGGCTGCCTGCACCGACTGGCCGCCGACGAGCAGGATCAGGAAGGCACTGACGAGCGCCGCAAGCGAGCCATAGTCGCCGGCGCCGAGCAGACGCGTGAAGACGAACGTGAAGATCAGCTGCAGCGCGTTGTTGGCGAGCGTCGCGCCCGCGAGTCCCGCGGCCTTGCCGGTCTCGGACTCCGCCACGGCGTCGCGCAGGCGGGTGTGGCCGCCGGCGGCGGCGTCGTCGAGCACGGCGAGGTTGGCCTGCGCGGTGTTCTCCCAGGTGAAGCCGCGGGCCCGCGCCTGGGCGGCGGCGCCGAGCTCGTCGCGGCGTGCGGGATCGCGCACGAGCGCCGCGACGCGGTCTGCGAGCTCGTCCGGCGTCTCGGCGAGCAGCCCCGTCTCCTCGTCGACGATCGACTCGGCCAGGCCGCCGACCGCGAGCGCCGCGCTGGGCGTGCCGCATGCGGCGGCCTCCATCACGCTCAGGCACCAGCCCTCGGCCGAGGACGCCGTGAGATTGACCCAGGCGCGGCCGTAGAGGTCGGCCTTGACGTCCTCGTCGATGTGGCCGTGGAGCGTCACGCGGTCGTGCAGCCCGCGGCGGTCGATCTCGGCCTCCAGCGCCTCGCGATGGTCGCCGTCGCCGGCGATCTCCAGCACCGCCTCGGGTACGTGCTCGAGCACGTCGAGCACGACCTCGATGCGCTTGTAGGCCTTCAGCCGCCCGAGGTACAGCAGCGTCGGGCGCTCTGCCCGCTGCCCAGGGTGAAA
The DNA here is from genome assembly GCA_033855555.1 of Solirubrobacteraceae bacterium. Lineage (GTDB taxonomy): Bacteria > Actinomycetota > Thermoleophilia > Solirubrobacterales > Solirubrobacteraceae > AC-49. The sequence continues at coordinate 2,871 of JAWVFZ010000115.1, read as the reverse complement.
CTGCGAGGGGTCCACGCCGAGGTATGCCACGTGGATGTTCTCCGGCGGCGTGCCGAGCGCGACGAGGTCGTCGCGCGCCGCCTTGGAGATGGTGAGGATCGGGACGCGGCCATAGAGGTGGCGCAGCGGGAGCTTCTCGAGCAGGAACGCGGCGATCCGGCCGCGGCGGCCGAGCTCCTGGACGTAGTGGTCCTGGTGGACGTGGTGGACGATCGCGACCCGCGGCGCGCGCAGGAACCACCACAACGGCGTGAAGAAGGCGATGCCGTTGACCACTTCGAGCACGACGTCGGCGTCGCGGCCGACGCCTCGGAAGACCGCCCACGCCGCCCGCGGGAAGACCGTGAGCCGGGTGCCCATGCGGTGGATCGTGAGCGCCTCGCCGAGCTGTTCGACCGGCGGCGCGCCGGGGTAGTCGCCGGCGATGACCGTCACGCGGTGTCCCCACGCCAGCCACCACGCGACCTGCCCGTACAAGTTCGTGCCGGTGCCCCCGCCCTGGGGGTGCGTCCAGTCGCGATCCGTCAGCAGGAGAACGTGGCGACGCTCGATGTCAGCGAGAGCCGGCATGTTGGCGCGATCGTAGTGAGCGGGAGCCGTTGTCCGGCGCACGCCTAGAATCCCGCCTCGTGCCCGTCCGCCGCCGCATTGCCGCACTGCTCGCCGTGCTCGTCGTCGCCGTCGCTCCCGCGGCGGCTCTTGCGCAATCGGGCGGCGCCGGCGACGACCAGTACGTCGACCCGATCGGCGGCGGCCAGACCCAGAACAGCGGTGGTGCGTCCAAGGGCTCCGGGTCGTCGGGCAGCAGCGGCACCTCCACGGGCCCGTCGCTGTCGGCGGCGCCCTCGCTGAGCTCCGCCCAGGTTCCGAGCCCCGCCGCCGCGCCCGCCGTCGCCGGCGCACCGACGCTGCCGCGCACGGGCATGGACGCGGGCGCCGTGGCTGCCATTGGGCTGGCGCTGCTGCTCCTGGGCCTCGGGCTGCGCGTGCGCCTGGCCGATGACCATCACTGAGGGCCCCGCGGCGACAGAGGCGGCCGGCGCGCAGCTCGCCGCCGAGCTGAAGCCGGGCGACGTCGTGCTCGTCGAGGGCGAGATGGGCGCCGGCAAGACCACGTTCGTCAGAGGTGCCGCCCGCGCGCTGGGCGTGACCGGCCCCGTGACGAGCCCGACCTTCACGCTCGGCAACCGCTACGAGGGACGGGTGCCCGTGGCTCACCTCGACCTGCACCGGCTGAGCACCCTTGCGGGCGAGGATCCGGGGCTCCTCGACGACTACGTCGATGCTGCGACGATCGCGTTCGTCGAATGGCCGGAGGTCGCCGAGTCCGGGCTGCACGCCGCCGTCCGCGTGCGCCTGGAGCATCGCGGCGGCGATCGCCGCGGCATCGACATCCGCCGATGATCGTCCTCGCATTCGACACCGCCACGCCGGACACGGTCGTCGGGCTCACAGGCGCGGGCGAGCCCGTCGAATTGCGCCACACCCCGGCTGCGGGCGAGCGCCCGGGCCACGCCGAGCAGGTCCTGCCGTTGTGCCTCGAGGCGCTCGAGCGCGCGGGCATCGGATGGCCCGCGGTCGCGCGGATCGGCGTGGGCGTCGGGCCGGGGACGTTCACCGGGCTGCGCATCGGCGTCGCCACCGGCCGCGCCCTGGCGCAGTCGGCCGGGGCCGAGCTCGTGGCGGTCTCGACGCTGCGCGCGCTGGCCGCGAACCTCGAAGGGTCGTTCCCGGTCATCGACGCCCGCCGCGGCGAGGCGTTCGTCCTCGTCGACGGCGAACCGCGGGTGGCACGACCCGAGGAGCTCGCCGCACTGGCGGGCGATCGGACCGCGATCGGCGACGGCGCGCTGCGCTACCGCGAGCACCTCGGAGACGTCGCGCCCGGGGAATCGGCGCTGCACCACGTCCATGGCGCGGTCCTGTGCCGGCTTGCACAGGAGGGCGAGCCGATCGCCCGCGAGGCGCTGCTTCCGGACTACGTGCGCGACCCCGACGCGAAACCCCGGGATTGAGCGCGGGCCCCACCTGGGGCGGCTGTCACCATTGTGCACCCCATGGAAATCCGCCGGCTCACCTACGCCGACCTCCCGCAGGTCATCGCGATCGAGCGCCGCTCGTTCCCGACGCCGTGGTCGCTGGCGATGTTCGTGCTCGAGCTCAGCAAGCCCAGCGGCGTCTGCCTGGCGGCGACGCGCGAAGGCGCGATCGTCGGCTATCTGGTGTGCAGCCGCTACGACACGGTCTGGCACGTCATGAACGTCTCGGTGGACCCGGTGCTACGCCGCGAGGGGATCGCGACCGCGCTGCTCGGCGAGCTGTTCAAGCGCATCGGCGGCGACGCCGCGCGGGTCACGCTCGAAGTGCGGCCCACCAACGCGGCCGCGATCAAGCTCTACGAGCGGCTGGGCTTTCAGTCGGCCGGCCGCCGGCCGCGCTACTACCAGGACAACGGCGAGGACGCGCTCATCATGTGGCGCACCCCGGCCACGCTCGACGGCCGCCTCGACGACGTGCCCAACGTGGGGCTCGCGGGTTGACCCTGATCCTCGCGGTCGAGACGTCCTGCGACGACACCTGCGCAGCGCTCGTCACGACCGACGGCGAGATCCGCGCGAACGTGATCTCCAGCCAGGGCGTGCACGACCGCTACGGCGGCGTCGTGCCCGAGGTCGCCTCGCGCCACCACCTCGAGCTGGCGAACACGGTCGTCGACGACGCCCTCGGCCGCGCGGGAGCAACGTTGGACGACGTCGAGCTCGTGGCGATGACCCGCGGCCCCGGCCTCGTCGGCGCCCTGCTCGTCGGGGTGCAGACCGCCAAGGCGATCGCGGCGGCCCGCGCGCTGCCGCTGACGCCGGTCGACCACCT
>JAWVFZ010000114.1:0-2752 GCA_033855555.1 Solirubrobacteraceae bacterium | reverse complement strand
GCGCGCGGGACGGTCCAGCAGGACGAGCAGCCGGCCGGTGGCGGTGGTGCTCGCCGCGGCCGCACCCGCCGCCGGCAGCAGCGCGGCCAGCAGCACCACGAGCGGAGCGAGACGGCGCATACCCGGGCTCAGTAGCCCAGGGCGAACTTGGCGTCCTCGGACATCTTGTCCGGGCTCCAAGGCGGAGTGAAGACCATGGAGGACTCAACACGGTTGACGCCCTCGAGTTCCGAGACGAACTCGTCGATCTGCTCCGTGACCTGCGGCCCGATGGGGCAGGCAGGCGTGGTCAGGGTGAACGTCACGTGCACGTTGCCCTCGTCGATCTCGACCCCGTAGATGAGCCCCAGCTCGACGAAGTCGAGCCCCAGCTCGGGGTCGATCACGTTGGTGAGCGCGTCCTCGACCTCTTCGACTTCGGGAATTGCGGACATATGACTGAGTGTAGCCAGCCCTTCATGGGGTAGGTTGCCGCAATCGTCTCCTTCTCCGAAGACCCGACGATCCTCCTGTGTTCCGGTGACGAGGACCGGACCACACAGTCGCTGCGCCGCACCGCGCTCTCGCGCGCCCTCGGAGCCGAGCGGGATCTGCTCGTCGATCTGTCGGGACTCTCGTTCGCAGACACGTCGCTGATGCTGGACCTCGCGATGGTCGCGCGGCGGCTGCGCCAGGCCGGGCGCCGGATGACGCTGCGCGGCGCCCAGCCACAGATCCAGCGGCTCGTCGAGATGGTCGGGCTGCACCGCTTGCCGGGCGTCTCGGCCGAGTGGCCCGCGCTGGCCTGATCGCCCCGCGCTCTAGCCTTCCCGGGCGATGCCGCTTCTCCTGATCCTGCTGTTCATCGTCGTCCCGATCGCGGAGATCTACGTGATCATCCAGGTCGGCCAGGCGATCGGCGCGCTGTGGACGATCGTGCTGCTGATCGCCGACTCGATCCTCGGCTCGATGCTGATGCGCTCGCAGGGACGCGTGGCGTGGAGGCGCTTCAACGAGGCCGTCGCCGCGGGCCGCCCGCCGGCGCGCGAGGTCCTCGACGGCGCGATGGTGATCTTCGGCGGCGCGTTCCTGCTCACGCCCGGGTTCATCACCGACATCTTCGGGCTCATCCTGCTGCTGCCGCCGACGCGCGCGATCGTGCGCACGTTCATCGTCCGTGGGGTCCTCGGGCGCACGCCCGCCGGGCGTGCCGCGATCTTCGTGAGCCGCGGCGCCAGGGGCCGCAATCGGGCCAGCTCCCCGACCTCGCCCCCGCCATCCGATGTCGAGGGCACCGCTCACGAGATCAACGACGACCCGCGGCGACTGTCGTGACCGTCACTCCCGAGCACGAAGCGCCGCGACCGGCGGGCAGCGAAGGCTTCTCCGACGCGGTCACGTTCTCGTTCGGCGACGCCGCCGCCGACGTCTACGCCGTCGCGCGCGTCGGCCTGAGCGGCGAGCGCAGCGCCAGCGGGCTGGGCATGGTCTTCAGCGGCGGCGAGCCCGTCGTCGTGCAGGCCGACGGCGTGGTGGACGTCCCCGATCGCGCATGGGAGGCGATCGACGCCGCCGGGCTCTCGACCACGATCGAACGACCGCTCGAGGCCTGGACCCTGTCGTTCGCCTCCGACGGCGCGACGTTCGACCTGAACGTCGAGGCCGTCTCGGCCCCTGGCGCGGTGAGCGACGGCGGGATGGACGGCTATGAGCAGCTGTGCCACGTGACCGGCGACGCCACGGTCGCCGGGCGCCACGTGACGATCGACTGCATCGGTCAGCGCGGCCACTCCTGGGGCGCGCCGGATTGGGAGCGCATGGCATTGGCGCGGACCCTGGGCGTCTGGATCGGCGAGGACCTCGGCATCTCGATGCTCGCGATCCGCCCCGCCGGCGCCGAGCACCACGACGAGGAGTCGGTCGGGGCCTACCTGTACGAGGGCGGCGAGCCGGTCCGCGTCCTCGACCCGCGGATCTCGACCGGCTACGACGGCGAGCAGCGCCAGCAGCGCGCCGGGCTGGAGCTGTGGGTCGACGAGGAGTCCCACGCGCGGCGCGCGGCCGGCGAGGTCGTCTGCGGCACGTCGCTGGACCTCGGGCGCCTACGCCTGGACTGCGCCTTCCTGCGCTGGCGCATGGAGGGTCGCGAGGGTGTCGGGCGCTACGACATCCTGCGCCGCGTGGCCTGACTTACAGCAGCCGGCCCAGCGGGCCGAGGTCCAGGTTGAGGTCGTCGTCCTGCAGCCCGAAGGTCTGCTTGAGCTCCTCCATGCGCGCCTCGAGCGCCATCAGCGTGGCCCCGAGTCGCTCGATCGTCTCCTCGTCAAGGCCGCCGGCCTCCACGCGGCGCAGCGCCTGGCGCTCCATCAGCTGGCGCAGCAGCTCGATGATGGTGAGCACGAGCTGCGCGAGGCCCCGCTCCACGTTTTCGGGGTCCGCGTCGATGCGGCGCGAGACGGCGTCGTCGAGCCGACGGACGTCGCGCGCGAACGGGTCCAGGTCGGCCGGCGTCGCCAGCAGCTTGTCGGCGGGCTGGTCGCTCATCCGCTCAGTCCTTCCACGAACGAGTAGGCCGGCCAGGGGCCGGTGCACAACAGCGCCGTTTCCGGATGCTCGCGCTGCAGCGACTCCACGGCGCCGCGGAACTGGGCCACCGCCGGCTGGTCGACCAGGTAGGAGGTGCGCAGCAGCTCCTCAGGCGATCGCTGCGGCCAGCGCCGCGCGGCGACGGCAACTGCGGCGAGCGGCTCGTGCAGCGCCGCCAGCGTGCGCG
>JAWVFZ010000113.1:0-6787 GCA_033855555.1 Solirubrobacteraceae bacterium | reverse complement strand
GTAGAAGGTGCCGGTGGCGAGGTCGGTCTCGCGCACGATGTCGCGGACGGTGGCCGCGCCGTAGCCGATCTGCGAGAAGACGACGCGCGCGGCGTCGAGGATCGCGGTGCGGTTGGCCGCCTTGGTCTGCTCGCGCTTGCCGGTCGCGGCCAGCGGGGTCAAGCGGCCACCTGTCCGTCGACCCACGCGGGCACCGGCAGCGCGAAGCCCGCGGCGCGGGCGCGTTCGGCGCCCGCGCGGCGCTCCTTGGCCAGGGCGTGGAGATAGTCGTCGAAGTCCACCTGGATCGTGTGGCGCTTGGAGGAGACGTAGCGCTTGCGCATCGCCTCCTGGTCGCGGCGGATGTCCTCGTGCAGGGCCGCGGGCGGGGGCAGGTGGTACTCGCCCTTGAGGTAGTCGGCGACCCACTGCCCCTGCGCCTCGGCCAGCGGCATGGTCGCGCCGAGCGGCTGCAGCAGCCCGATGAACGCGACGTTGGCGACGGCGGGGTGGAACACGCGGCGGAAGAGCTCGATGTGGTTGTCGGGCGCCGAGAGGAAGTCCTCGTCGAAGAACGGGAAGGTGATCTTGTACCCCGTGCAGTAGACGACCACGTCGGCCTCGACGCGTGAGCCGTCGGTGAACTCGATCTCGTGCTCGTGCAGGCGGGCGATGTTGGGCTTCGGCGCGATCATGCCGTGGCCGATGCGGTCCAGGATGCGCCCCGAGACGGTCGGGTGGGCCTCGCCGAAGCGGTGGTCGGGCTTGGGCAGGCCGTACTGCTCGGGCCGGCCCACCTGGGCGAGGATGATCTTCTCGATCAGCGCCCGCCGGACGCGGAACGGCACCCGCGGGTCGCTCTTGAGCTGGTCGGCAGGCCTGCCGAAGAGGTACTTCGGCGTGATCCACGCGCCTCGCCGCGCGGCGAGGTAGGTCGACTCGGCGACGTAGCTGGACTCCACCGCGATGTCCATGGCGCTGTTGCCCATGCCCAGCACGACGACCTTCTTGCCGCGCAGCTGCTCGTCGGAGGTGTAGCCGTGGGCGTGAATCTGCTCGATCCGCGTCGTGTCGTGGCCGGGGAAGGCGGGCTCGGGCCAGCGCGGGTTCCAGTGGTGGCCGTTGGCGACCAGCAACGCGTCGTAGCGGCGAATCTCCCCCTGGCCCGTGGTGAGCTCCCAGGCGCCGTCGGCGCCGCGCACCGCGCGGTCGATCGCGGTGTCGAAGCGGATGCGGTCGCGGAAGCCGAAGTGGTCGACGTAGTCGTCGAAGTACTTCGCGATGTGGGTGTGGTGCGGGTAGTCGGGGAACGTCTTGGGCATCGGGAAGTCCGAGTACTCCATGCGCTCGCGCGACGTGTTGATGTGCAGCCCCTCGTATGCGGCCGACATGCCGTTCTTGTTGGCGAAGACCCAGTTGCCGCCGATGCGGTCGCTGCTCTCGAAGCACTCGACGGCGATGCCGCGCTCGTGCAGCGCCTTGGTGGCCGCGATGCCGGAGGAGCCGGCGCCGATGACGGCCGCGGAGGGAAGTTTCGTACTCATCCGGGGCCACGCTAGCAAGGTGACGCCTGCGTCAGCTTCCCTTTGACACGGCGTCAGTATTGTGCCGCGACATGCGTGCATCCACTGTCCCATTGGGTGCTGCGGTCCTCGCGATCTTTGCCGCTGGTCCGGCAACGGCAAAGGACTACAGCGGCACCGCCAGGAACATCATCCCGTCCGGCCAGTACGGCGGCGTCCCACCACAAGCCGGAGCCGACGTGCAGGCGAAGATGTACGACGCCCTCACGCCGCTGTTCGACAAGGTCACAACCGCGGATCTCTTCAAGGACTTCAAGTCGGAGAAGCTCGGCACGGCCGGGACGCCGGGCCCGTCGAAGGTCGAGAAGGTCCCGCGCAAGGGCGTGCGGATCGTCCGCGACAAGTTCAACGTCCCGCACATCTACGGCAAGACCCACGACGACGTCGTGTGGGCCTCAGGCTGGGTGCTGCAGGAGGATCGCGGGCTGCTCCTCGCCCAGGCACGCTACCCCGCGCGGCTGGCGGCGCTCGACGCCCCCGGCGTCAGCGCGATCGGGCTCATCACCGGCCTCAAGCAGGTCAAGACCACGCCGATCGTCGACCAGATGATCGACTCCGACGAGACCGGGGCGCTCAAGAAGGCCGGCAAGGCCGGGCGCGCATTGCTGCACGACGTCAACACCTACGTCGCGGGCGCCAACGCGCGCCTGAAGGCCGAGAAGTCGACGGCGGCGCCGTACACGCGCGTCGACATCTACGCGGCCAACGCGCTCGCCGGGCAGCTGTTCGGTCGCGGCGGCGGCGACGAGGCGGCACGCTCGGAGCTCCTCAGCGGTCTCACGAATCGCCTCGGCACGGCGCCGGGCAACCAGCTCTTCAACGACATCTCCGAGCACAACGACCCCGATACGCCGACGACGCAGACCCGGTCGGCGCCGTATGAGCTGATCCCGAGCAACAACGACCGCACCGGCAACGCGATCCTCGACGACGGCAGCTTCCAGTCGGTCCCCGCGACGCAGGGCGGGGCGGGCGGGCCGACTTCGGCCGCGGCCCGCGAGCAGCACCGCTGGGCGTCGAACTTCCTGATGGTCGGCGGCAAGCTCTCGACCAACAAGCACCCGCTGTTCGTCGCGGGTCCGCAGATCGGCTACTACTACCCCGGGCTGACCTATGAGCTCGACCTCCACGGCCCGGGCTACGAGGCCCGGGGCGCGACGTCGCCGGCGCAGCCGGGGTCGATCCTGATCGGTCGCGGCCAGGACTTCTCGTGGTCGTTGACCTCGGCGGGTTCCGACACGACCGACGACTTCGTGGAGACGCTTTGCGGCGGATCCGACACGAAGTACATGTACAAGGGCCAGTGCCGTGACATGCAGACGATCGACGCCGGCGAGATCGTCGGCCAGGGCGAGGTGATCTTCCACCGCACCGTCCACGGGCCGGTGATCGGCTATGCGACCGTCGGCGGGACGCGCGTCGCGGTCTCGCAGAAGCGTTCGAGCTACGGCAAGGACGTGATGTGGAACCTGCTGTTCAAGGACGCCACGGAAGGGAAGATCACCTCCCCCAAGACGTTCTTCAAGTCGGCCCAGCAGTCGCCGTTCACGTTCAACGTCGGCTATGCGGACGACAAGCACATCGCGACCTACTCGGCGGGACTGCTCCCGCTGCGCAACAAGCACGTCGACCCGCGCCTGCCCACCAAGGGCACCGGCGACTTCGAGTGGACGGGCTTCCTCGCGGCGAGCAAGCATGCGTTCCAGGCCGATCCGAAGAGTGGGTTGCTGGTCAACTGGAACAACCGGCCGGCGCCGAACTGGGGCGCCGCGGATGACAACTGGTCGTATGGCTCGACGCATCGCGTGCAGCTGCTGCTCGCCAACCTGGCCAAGCACAAGAAGCAGACGCCGGCCACCGTCACCTCGGCGATGAACGCCGCGGCGACGCAGGATCTGCGCTCGGTGGCGCTGACGCCGTTGCTCGACCGGCTCCTCGCCGGTTCGGCTCCGCCCAGCCCGCGCGAGGGCCAGATGCTCGCGGCGCTGGACGCGTGGCGCGCGGGCGGCTCCAGCAGGCTGGACCGCAATCTCGACGGCAAGGCCGACGCAGGCGCCGGCCCGGCGATCTGGGATGCGCTGTATCAGGGGCTCGTGGACGCGACGCTCGCGCCCGCGCTCGGCCCGCAGGGCGCCGAGCTCAGTGCGCTGGAGGGCAGCAACAACGGCCCCGGCTCCGGGTTCACCGGCGGGCGCATCTGGATCCTGGACAAGGACCTCAAGGCGCTCCTGGGCGATCCGCTGAAGGCGCCGTACACGACGAAGTTCTGCGGCGCCGGCGACAAGGCGACCTGCCAGGCCACCGTCTGGCAGGCGTTCAAGGATGCCGGCGACACGCTGGCCGCTGCGCAGGGCAACGACGTCTCCGCGTGGAGTCTCGACACCAACGCCGAGCGGATCAAGTTCCTGCCCGGCCTGCTGCCGACCACGATCCGGTACACCAACCGGCCGAGCGGCATTCAGCAGGTCATCACGTTCACCGGGCACCGCAAGAAGCGTTAGGCGCAAGGTTCATGGGGGCGGCGCGTTGTCGCTCCCATGAACCGTTCCCTGAAGACCACCCTCGCGTTCTGCGCGGCCGCCGTCTCGCTCGCCGCCGCGCCTGCGTCGTCCATGGCGATCGTCGGCGGCCACGACGCCGGTCCCTATCCCTCCGTCGCCCGGATCACCTTCGGCCAGTCCTTCCTCTGCACGGGCACGCTGATCGCGCCCAACTGGGTCCTCACCGCCGGCCATTGCGGCTCGGTGACGGGCGCGGCCGTCGCGTCCCCCGCCTCGTGGCCCGCGCCGCTCATCGACGCGCGCATCGGCGGCCACACCGATACGCAGGGCGAGCAGGTGCCCGTCTCGCAGGCGATTGTCGAGCCCAGCTACCTGGCGACGTCGGGCTACGACATCACGCTGCTCAAGCTCTCGCGCAACGCGGCCGAGGCGCCGACGCCGGTATCCGGGACGAGCGAGACCGCGCTCTGGGCATCCGGCACGAGCGAGTCGATCGTCGGCTGGGGCACCACTTCGGAGGGCGGCTCGACGCCGTCTGTGCTCCAGGAGGCCAATGTGCCGATCACGACGGATTCGTACTGCTCGGGCGTCTACAGCGATTTCGACCCGAAGACGATGATCTGCGCGGGCTTCCCGCAGGGCGGCGTCGATACCTGCCAGGGCGATTCCGGCGGCCCGATGTTCGGCCACACCGCGACCGGCGCGCTGCGCGTGGTCGGGGCGACGAGCTTCGGCACCGGCTGCGCACGACCGAACACACCGGGCGTCTATGCCCGTGTCGGCGACACGACGCTGCGCGAGTGGATCCGCTCGCAGGCGCCCGCCGGCGTCGGCTGATCCGGGGGGCGCGGGCTAGCGGCGGAGGTCGGGCCGACCGGGATCGGTCAGGCCACCGCCGCGGTGCCTGCGCACCCCGTAGACGATGAGCGTCGAGCACGCCAGCGAGGCGAACCAGCCCGCCGTGTAGTGCGGGCCTGCGAACAGTCGCACGAGCAGTCCTGCGATCAGCGTGCCGCCGATGCCCACGAGCATCGTCTGCCAGATCGTCATCGGGTCCTTGCCGGGGAGGGCAAATCGTGCGAGCGCTCCGAGGATCAGGCCGCCGATGGCGAGGGCGATCAGGTAGCCGAGCATGTTCTGACCGTACCCGCGAGGGGCCCGGGTCTACTCCTCGGCGACGAGCGCGCCCTGGACGTGCGACGGCGGCCCGTCGGGGCCGTCGTCGGCATCGTGGACGTTGCCCGACAGCACGGGCTCGCGCATGGTCGCGCGCAGGTGGCGATCGGCCATCCGCGCGGCCTGGCGGCCCTCGTTGATCGCCCAGACGATCAGCGACTGGCCGCGGCGTGCGTCGCCCGCGGCGAAGATGCCCTCCTCGGAGGTGCCGTAGGTGGGCGCCGCGATGTTGTTGCGCGCGTCCTTGGCGAGCCCGAGGGCGTCGACGAGCTCCTGCTCGGGGTGCAGGAAGCCCATCGCCAGCAGCACGAGCTGCGCGGGCATCGAGTCCTCGGTGCCCTCGATCGGGCCGAACGGCGGCGCGTCCTGCGCATGCGCGTAGTGCAGCTCGGCAACCTTGCCATCCGGGCCGGGAGCGAGGTGCGTCGTGACGACCGAGAAGCTCTGGACGCCCTTGCCCAGCGCGCGGGCCTCTTCCATCGCGTAGCTCAGGCGGAACTTCGCCGGCCACAGCGGCCACGGCGTGCGGTCGTCCGGGCGCCGTGGCGGCGGCTCGGGCAGCAGCTCGAGCTGCACGACGGAGGCAGCGCCCTCGCGGGTGGCGTTGGCGACGCAGTCGGCCCCGGTGTCGCCGCCGCCGATGACGATCACGTGCTTGCCGGTGGCGCAGATGGAGCCGCTCTCCCTGTCGGAGTCGACGGCGCGCTGGCGCTCGTAGAGGTAGTCCATCGCGAAATGCACGCCGTCGAGCTCGCGGCCCTCGACGGGCAGGTCGCGCGGGGTGCGTGAGCCCGTGCAGAGCACGATCGCGTCGAATTCCTCACGCAGCTCCTCGGGCGTGATGTCGCGCCCGACCTCGACGCCGTAGCGGATCTCGACACCCTCGTCGACGAGTTGCTGCACGCGGCGTTCGACGACCGCCTTCTCGATCTTGAACTCGGGCACGCCGAAGCGCACGAGCCCGCCGGCAGCCTCGTCGCGCTCGAACAGGACGACGCCGTGGCCGGCGCGCCGCAGCTGCTGGGCGGCGGCCATGCCGGCCGGGCCGGCACCGATGACGGCGGCGCGCTTGCCCGTCTCCACCGCGGGCGGCTGGGCATTGACCCAGCCCTCGGCCCAGGCGCGGTCGATGATCGAGTTCTCGATCTGCTTGATCGTGACGGCGTCGCCTTCGTTGATCTCCAGCACGCACGAGGCCTCGCACGGCGCCGGGCACAGCCGGCCGGTGAACTCCGGGAAGTTGTTGGTCGCGTGCAGCTGGCGGATGGCGTCCTGCCAGCGGTCGCGGTAGACGAGGTCGTTCCAGTCCGGGATCAGGTTGCCCAGCGGGCACCCGTTGTGGCAGAACGGGACGCCGCAGTCCATGCAGCGGGCGCCCTGCTCCTGCAGCTCGGGCACGGTCTTGGGCACGAGGAACTCGCGCAGGTCCTGCGCGCGCTCGCTCGCGTCGCGGTACTCCACGTTGCGCCGCTCGATCTTGAGGAAGCCGCCGAGCTCGCCCATTACGCGGGAATTGCCTCGGTGTCGGCGGACGACTCCGCGGCCTGC
>JAWVFZ010000112.1:0-5145 GCA_033855555.1 Solirubrobacteraceae bacterium | reverse complement strand
CGCTGACCGACGACGGCGACATCTGGTGGGAGGGGATGACCCCCGAGCCGCCCGCGCACGCCATCGACTGGCATGGCCACGACTGGACGCCGGACGCCGACCATCCCGCGGCACACCCCAACGCGCGTTTCACGGTGCCTGTCTCGCAGGTGCCGTCGGCCGCGCCGGAGTGGGAGGAACCGGCCGGCGTGCCGATCGACGCGTTCCTGTTCGGCGGGCGCCGCGCGACCGGCATGCCGCTGGTGCGCGAGGCCTTCGACTGGGAGCACGCGGTCTTTCTGGGCGCGACGATGAGCTCCGAGCAGACCGCCGCCGCTTTCGGCACGGTCGGCCAGCTGCGTTTCGACCCGTTCGCGATGCTCCCGTTCTGCGGCTACAACATGGCCGACTACTTCGCCCACTGGCTGAGGATCGGCGAGCGCAGCGGCGCGCAGCTGCCGAAGGTCTTCTACGTCAACTGGTTCCGCAAGAACGCCGACGGCAAGTTCATCTGGCCGGGATTCGGCGAGAACTCGCGCGTGCTCGAGTGGATCTTCCGCCGCTGCGACGGCGAGGGGGAGGCCCGCGAGACCGTGATCGGGCTCGTGCCGGGCGAGGGCGACCTGAACGTCGACGGGCTCGACCTCCCACCGGAGACGCTCGAGGAGCTCTTGACGGTCGACCCCAAGCAGGTCGCCGAGGAGCTGCCGCAGGTCAAGGAACACCTTGCCCGCTTCGGCGACGATCTGCCGGGGCCGCTCCGCGCGGAGCTCGAGGCGCTCGAGCGGCGACTCGGCTAGTGATCGTGTCGCGGCGCCTCGCCGTCCTCACAGCTCTCGTCTTCACCACGGCCGGCTCCGCCTCGGCGGGCGCCGTGCCGGTGAAGTTCGAGCGCGTCGCCGGCTTCGCGTCCGCGGGCACGCCCGCCAAGTACAACAAGGTGGGCATCCTGCGGATCGGCTCCCCCAAGGCCAAGAACGTGCTGGTGCTCAATCCCGGCACCTCCGCCAGCGCCGCCTACTTCCAGCCGCTGGCGAAGAGCATCGTCGCCAAGGCCAGAGGCTGGCAGGTGTGGTCGGTCGAGCGGCGCGAGAACCTGCTCGAGGACCACTCGGTTCTCGACCGCGCCAAGGCCGGCAAGGCCAGCGCCAAGCAGCTCTTCGACTACTACTTGGGCTGGCTGGCCGACTCTTCGATCAGCCAGCATTTCCGGCTCATTCCCGACTCAGAGGTCGGCTATGCCCGCGACTGGGGGATGAACACGGAGATTCAGGATCTGCGTCGCGTGGTTCAGCGCGCCGAGAAGCTCGGCGGCAAGGTCGTCCTCGGCGGTCACTCGCTCGGGGGCACGATCACGGCGGCTTATGCGACCTGGGACTTCGCCGGCAAGGCGGGCGCCAAGGGCTTGGACGGACTGGTGTTCATCGACGGCGGCAGCAGCACGACGCCGATCAGCAAGGACGAGGCCGACAAGGCGCTGGCCGATCTCAACGCGGGCTCGCCGTGGCTGGCCTTCGGCGGCATCGCGGCGCCGTTCGCCGGCCTCTTCAACTCGGGCGGCTCCGCGCTCGTGAAGATCGCGCCCAATCAGCCCTCACAGGCGCAGAACTTCGCGCTCCTGCCTGCCAATCTCAAACCGCCGGTCCCTGCGACCAACGCCGCCACGTACGGCTTCGCGCTCGACACGGCGACATCGCCCGCACCGCTTGCGGCCGCGCAGGCGCATCTTGGCCACATGGCCGCGAGCGGCACTCCGCGCCGCTGGGTGGACGGCGGCGAGCTGACGCCGCTGTCGCGTTTCGCCGACATGTTCTCCGGCTGGGGGCTCAAGGGCCTCGACGGGACCGCCTGGTATCACCCGCTGCGCCTGACGATCGACGCCCGTGCCGTCGCGGATGGCAACGCCAACGACGCCCAGGGCGTCCTGGACGTCCACGCGACGCACGGCCACGACCTGCCGAAGAGCCTGCGGATCTACGCGTTCGCCGCGGCGCTGGGCGGTCAGCGTGTGCTCGACGCCGCAAAGGCCCTCGCGAGCCAATCCGGCATCCCGTCGCGCCAGGTGGTGCTGGTGGACCGCCACACGACCTATGCCCACAACGATCCGAACTCGGCCAGCCCGAAGCGCAACGAGTTCCTCAAGCGCCTGATCCCCTTCCTGGGCAGCGTCGCGCGCGGCTAGCGCGGCGTCACGGACCGCTGCAGCCGGGTCAGGCGTGCATCCCACTCCGCGCCGAGCTCGGTCATCCACGTGATCGCGTCGCCGAGTGGCGCCGGCGTGGGGGCGTAGCGCGTCTCCCGGCCGGCCCGCCGCGATTCGACGAGCCCTGCCTCGGCCAGCACGCCGAGGTGCTTGGCGACGGCCTGGCGCGTCACCGCCATCGTGGCCGCCAGCTCGGTCGCGGTCGCGTCGCCGCGCGCCGAGACCTCTTGAAGGACCTCGCGGCGCGTCGGGTCGCCGAGCGCTGAGAAGACGTCAGGGGTGCCGCTCGGGGTGCCGGAGGCCGCTCGTGAGGCGGCCGGAGGCGGGCCCCCGGTGTTGCTATCCGAGCGCAAGGCAGTACGGCCCGATGGCGGATTCGCGCACCGTCACCCGGGTGCCGCCTGGGACCGGATCGAGCTCGAATGCCACGCGCGTGCCCGGCGCCTCGGGGACGCCGCGCTCGTCGCTGACCCACCACCAGAACACGAGCCGCTCGCCGGGGACGGCCTCTTCGACGATCGCGCGGCGCTCCTCGCCGTCGACGACGAAGCGCGCGGCGCCGCCCTCGCGCAGCTCCACCTCGGCCTCGTCGGCCAGCCACCCGGGCTCGAGCAGCGCGTCCCATGCCTCTTCGGGCTCGACCGGCAGCGTGATGTCGCGGCTGACGTCAGACATGCAACTGATCGGTTGCAGCATAGCGCTATGCTGACACGCAACCAAACGGTTGCGCAAAAGGAGAACACCATGCCCCTCATCCCGATGGTCATCCAGTCCGATGGTCGCGCCGAGCGCTCGTTCGACATCTACTCGCGCCTGCTCAACGAGCGGATCGTGTTCGTCGGGTCGGCGATCGACGACGAGGTCGCGAACCTGGTCGTCGCGCAGCTCCTGCACCTCGAGGCGGAGGACCCCCAGAAGGACGTCTGCCTCTACGTCAACTCGCCGGGCGGGCAGGTCTACGCGGGCCTGGCGATCTACGACACGATGCAGCACATCCGGCCCGACGTGCAGACGGTGTGCTGCGGGATCGCGATGTCGATGGGCGCGCTGATCCTGGCCGGCGGCGCCGCGGGCAAGCGGCTGTCGTTGCCCAACGGGCGGATCCTCATCCACCAGCCCACCGGCGGCTTCCAGGGTCAGGCCAGCGACATCGACATTCACGCACGCGAGACGCTCGCGCTCCGGGCGCGGCTCGACGAGCTCTACGCGCAGCACACGGGCCAGAGCGTCGAGCAGGTCCACGACGACATGGAGCGCGACCGCTACTTCACCCCCGACCAGGCACGCGAATACGGGCTGATCGACAGGCTGACCAACGGGCACTGAACGTTGGAGCGGGCGCGGACCGGCGGCGAGCGGGGGTAGTGTCCTGGTGTGGCGCTGTTGGAGGAGGACGCCGAGGTCATCGGTCTGCTCGAAGGCGATGCGCTCATCGCCTTCGCCCACGCGTACCTCCGCCGCGGGATGCCGGACCCGCAGCCCGCCGCAGCGGCGCTCGCCGAGGAGATCCGCGCCGCCTTCGCGCTGGCCGACGCTCGCGGGAGCGCGCCGATGGCCGTCCGCGCGGCGACCTCGCCCGAGGGCGGCACGATGCTGCAGACCAACACGGCGGACCTGCCGTTCCTCGTCGACTCCGTCCAGGAGGAGCTGCGCGCCCGCGACCTGCACGTCCTGCGCGACACCCACCCGATCGTCGGCGTGCAGCGTGACGCCGCCGGGCACATCGCCCGCGTCGGGGACCCCCGCGAGCTGCCCACCGAGTCGGTCATGCACTTCGAGCTCGACCGCCGCCTGGAGGCCGACGAGCTCGCCGCGCTGGAAGACTGCGTGCGCGACGTGCTCGCAACGGTGCAGCGCGTCGTGGCCGACTTCCCGGCGATGGTCGAGCGCGTCGAGGCGTTCGCCGCCGAGCTCGAGTCCGACGACGACGCCGCGTTTCTGCGCTGGCTGCTCGACGGGCACTTCGTGCTGCTCGGCATCGTCGGTGGCGGGCCGAACCTCGGCCTCGCGCGCGGTGACGTGCCGGCTGGGGAGGGGCTGGTCGTCGGCAAGACCGCCGAGTTCTCGCACGTCCACCGGCGCGCCCGCATGGACTCGATCGCCCTGGGCGGCCGCTGGCGCATCATCGGGCTGTTCACGAGCCGTGCCTACGCCGAGCCGGCGAGCTCGACTCCGCTGCTGGCCACGAAGCTCGATCACATCCTCGCCGGCCTGGACCTCATAGAGGGGTCCCACGACTACAAGGCCGCGGTCACGCTGTTCGACTCGTTCCCCAAGGACGAGCTCTTCGCGGCGCGCTCCGAGGAGCTGCAGGGCGCTGTCGCTGCGCTCATGGAGCTACGCGCCGACGAGTCGCGCCTCCTGGCGCGAGTGGGCACGGACGGTCGCAGCGCCTCGCTCATCGCGGCCGTGCCCCGCGCGCACCTCAGCGCCGACGTGCGCGAGCGCGTGCGGACGCTGATCGCCGAGCAGTATGGCGCCGACGGCGTGGATGTGTACGAGGTGCTGGGCGAGGGCGACCGCATGCAGGTGCACCTGATCGCCTATGCCGCCGAAGGCCTGAAGGAGGTGTCGACGCCCGATCTGGAGGCCGAGCTGCGCGAGCTCACGCGCACCTGGGATGACCGGCTGCGCGAGGAGCTGATTCGCCGGCACGGCAGAGAGCGCGGGCGGATGCTCGGCGCGCGCTGGGCACGGCGGCTGCCCGAGCAGTACAAGGCGTCGCTGTCGCCGGCGGCCGGGGCGGAGGACGTGAGCTGTCTCGAGCGGCTCGCGACCGGCGCGAGCGACCTCGTGGTCGGGCTCGCCGAGGATGATGCGGACCCGACTCGCCCCCGCACCCGCGTCTCGCTGTACAAGCGGGGGCCCAAGATCGAGCTCAGCCGCGCGACGCCGCTGCTGGAGCACCTGGGGCTGCGGGCGATCGAGGAGATGGCGACCCGGCTGGAGGCCGAGCCCGAGCT
>JAWVFZ010000111.1:0-3469 GCA_033855555.1 Solirubrobacteraceae bacterium | reverse complement strand
AGGTAGGAGACCATCCAGCCGATCTTCTCCTCGACCATGTCGAACTGCGACAACGTCTTGCCGAACTGGCGGCGCGTCGTGACGTGGGCGATCGCGAGGTCCAGCAGGCGCTTGGCCAGGCCGACGCTGCCGGTGCCGAGGCCGATGCGGCCGTTGTTGAGCACCTGCATCGCGATCTTGAAGCCCTCGCCCGGCTCGCCCAAGACGTTCTCGGCCGGCACGCGGCAGTCGTTGAAGCGGACCGGGCACAGGTGGTTGCCCTTCAGGCCCATCGTCTCGTAGCGCGGGCCGGACTGGTCGAAGCCCTCCATCCCCTTCTCGAGGATCAGCGCGATGTGGGAGTCCTTGCCCTCGACCTCCGCGCGGGCGAACACCGTGAGCACGTCCCCGCGGCAGCCGTTGCCGATCCAGCGCTTCTCGCCGTTCAGCAGCCATGAGCCGTCGGACTGCTGGACCGCGCGGCTCTGGATGTTGTAGGCGTCCGATCCCGCCTCGGGCTCGGTCAGCGCGAAACCCGCGAGCTTGCGGCCGCTCGCGAGGTCGGGCAGAAAGCGCGCCTTCTGCTCGTCGGTCCCGTAGATGTGGATGCCCTTCAGCCCGATCGACTGATGGACGCCCATGCCGATCGTCAGCGAGCCGTCGACCTGGCCGATCGCCTCGAAGACGCGCGCGTAGCCGGTCTGCGAGAGCCCCTGTCCGCCGTACTGCTCGTCGACGTAAAGGCCCATCAGCCCGAGCTCGCCCAGGTCGCGGTAGATCTGGTCGGAGATCGTGCCGGTCTCGTCGATCGCGCGGGAGTCGATGTGCTGCGCGGCGTAGCCGCGGAAGCCCTCGATCAGCCTGCGCACCTTGTCGGCCTCGTCGCCGCGCGGGATCGGATACGGGAAGACGACGTCCTCGTGGATCTCCCCGAGCGCGAGCGACTTCGAGAAGCTCGAGACGCGCTCGGTCACGACGCTCTCGCTCATCGAGCGGGACCCTACCCAGCGATGGCAGTTGTCTCCCCTCAGCGACTAGGATGCGAGCGTGCCGATGCGGTCCGGCGATGCAGGGCAGGGGCTGCTTCGCTCGGCGATGGGGAACCCGCAGATCGCACGTCTGGAGGCGACCTGGGCTGCGGTGACGCTCGGCAAGTGGGCCTTCACGATCGTGCTTGGCCTCTACGCGTACCGCGCGGGCGGGGCGGGCGCTGTCGGCGTGGCCACTGCGGTCCGCGCGCTCCCGGCCGCGTTCGGGGCGCCCTACGTCGCCCTGCTCGTGGACCGCTCGTCCCGGCGGATGGCGCTCCTGGTGAGCACCGCCGCGCGCGGCGCGATCATGACGGTGATCGCGATCGCGGTTGCCGGCTCGGCGCCGTTGGCGCTCGTGCTCGCGCTCGCCGCGCTCTTCACGATCGTCGACACGGCCCACAGGCCCGCGCAGGCCGCGCTCTTCGCCCGCGTGGCCCGGACGCCCTCGGAGCTGGCGGCGGCCAACGTCCTGGGGACCGTGCTGGACAACACCGGCTTCCTGCTCGGCGCGCTGCTCGTCGGCGCGACGGTCGCGCTCGCGGGGCTGGCGATGGCGTTCGCGGTCCTCGTCGCCCCCTTCGTCGCCGCGTTCCTCCTCGTCTCGACGCTGGCAGCAGACCCTCCCCCCGCTGCAGTCCCCACGAGCGAGTCGGCCCCTGCCGAGATCCTCGAGGGGGTGCGCTCCATCCGCGCCCACCGTGACCTGCGCGGCCTCCTGTGGCTCTTCGGCGCCGACCGGCTCGTGCAGGGAATGATCGACGTGCTGCTGGTCATCGCCGCGCTGGAGCTGCTCGACATGGGCCAGGGCGGGGCGGGCTGGCTCAACGCCGGCTGGGCGGTGGGGGGCGTGGCGGGTGGCGCGGCGGCGACCGTTCTGCTGCATCGAGGGCGGCTGCCCGCCGGCCTGCTCGCGGGGTGCGCGCTGCTCGGCCTGCCGCTGGTGGCGCTCGGGGTGTGGCCGAACAGCGCCCTCGCGGTCGCGCTCCTGGCACTGTTCGGGGCAGGCACGGGTTTGGTCGAGGTCGCCCACAACACGCTTGTGCAACGGCTGGCGGCCGCCGACGTCCTCGCCCGCGTCTACGGCGTCGACGAGGTCGTCGAGGCCACGGCCGCGGCGATCGGGGCGCTCGTCGCGGCCGCGCTTGTCGACTGGCTCGGCGTCGACGGTGCCGTGATCGCGGCCGGCGCGATCCCGCTGGCCGCCCTGGCTCTGCTCGGTCGCAGGCTCGCGCAGATGGAGTCCGGAATCGGCGTCCCGGAGGAGGCGTTCACCCTTTTGAGGGGCGTGCACATCTTCGCCTCACTGCCGATGGCCACAGTCGAGACGCTGGCCATGCGCGCCCGCCCGCAGGAACTCGCCGCGGGCGAGACGATCATCAGCCAGGGTGAGGCGGGCGACGCCTTCCACGTCATCGGCAGCGGCCACGTCGAGGTCTTCGTGGACGGCGCGTACCGGCGCACCCAGGGCTCGGGCGAGTACTTCGGCGAGATCGCACTCCTGCGGGACGTCCCGCGCACGGCGACGGTGACGGCGACGGAGCCGGTCTCGCTGCTCACACTCGACCGCGACGAGTTCCTCGCGGGAATCGGGTCGCACGCCTACAGCCGGCGCGAGCTCGAGCGCGTCGCCGAGACGCGGCTCGCCGCTACTGCTGGCTCTTGATGACGTTGGTGACGAGCGGCAGCAGGAAGGTGGCCAGGAAGACCATGCCGATCCCGAGCGCCACCAGGCCCTTGGCGCGGACGATGTGGCCGATCACGCCGATGACGAACCCCATGACCATCAGGAGGATGAACGGCGTCGGCGAAGCACCGAATGTCGGGTGCGGGTCATAGAAGAACGCGGGCAACAGGCCGAACACCCTCCCTCTCTATCATCCGGCGACCCATGGCCGCCACACCTGCATCGGTCCAAGAGGTCGCGGAAGGCCTCGAGTCGGTCGGCTACCTGCCCGGCGAGTCGACGGCGCTGGTCTCCTATCTCGCGGCCCGGCTGGGCAAGCCGATCCTCGTCGAAGGCCCCGCGGGCGTCGGCAAGACCGAGCTGGCCAAGGCGCTGGCCAAGTACCTGGATCGCACCCTGATCCGCCTGCAGTGCTACGAGGGACTCGACGAGGCCAAGGCGCTGTACGAGTGGGATTACCGCAAGCAGCTGCTGCGCATCCAGGCCACCGAGAAGTCCGAGTGGGACGACACCAAGGGCGACATCTTCGGCCCCGAGTTCCTGCTCGAGCGCCCGCTGATGACCGCCATCGCCTCACCCGAGCCGGTCGTCCTGCTGATCGACGAGATCGACAAGACCGATCAGGAGTTCGAGGCGATGCTGCTGGAGGTCCTGTCGGACTTCCAGATCTCGATCCCGGAGCTCGGCCGCGTGGAGGCCAAGACGCAGCCGATCGTGCTGCTGACCTCGAACAACACGCGCGAGCTGACCGAGGCGCTCAAGCGCCGCTGCCTGT